>JBGOZA010000043.1:0-8019 GCA_041480025.1 Bathyarchaeia archaeon
ACCCTTAAGCGGAATATTCAAGGACTTCTCAGAAAAAATCAAGAGCTGGCTATCCCTAGTCAACATCTATCTGCTGATCGATGCAATAGAGGTCGGTGGAGGAAAAGAAGAAAGTCTTGAGACACTAGCTGAATTTGCTGAAGCCACACGAGCTCTGGAGAGCGAAAAGAAGAAGCTTCTCCGACCATTACTCTTCGTACCGTACATAGGCGCTGTCCTCCTTACCGCAACGGTCATAATGCTTCTTCAATTCTTCAGCGGAACTCCTGGAACATCCATGGCCATGTCAATGACCGAGTTGAACCGCATCCTCCTGACTCCTCTGATACTCCACTCGTTCATGATCGGGCTAGTGGCTGGTAAAGTCTCTTCAGGTCGGGTATCCTCTGGCTTCAAACACGGCATCTTCCTAGCAATGGCGTCACTGATAGGAATAAGGATGGGAGCGTTTATGCCCGCCCTCTTCTCAGCTGCCTAGTGCAGATGAATCAAAGACAAAGCTATTCAATCACGTCGGAGTACACAATGAAGACGTGCACTGAATAGCGCGCCAAGACTCAGCCCACCGCGGAGAAAACTCTTCCCGTCCTCTTTTTCAAACCTTACATTAATATTACTGATTCTATGATCTATTAGGTCCAGATATGAAGCTCGAGATTAGAGATACCGTAGTGGCAACATATTTCGTTTTGGCGATCATAGAGATTGCGCTCTATGGTCTAACAGGTCTTCTAGCCATCTACCTGGTGGGAATAGCGTTGGCATCGGCAGCAACAGGGCAGGGTATACGGCGAGGATACTGGTGGGCGTCAACAGTTATGTGGGCCACTTTTTTGGTCAGTCTCGTCTTTGGGTCCATCACTGCATATGCTAGCATAGGTTTGGGCAACGCATCTATGCTAGTGGGCATCGCAATGATTGCGTTCACCATGGTCTCCATCGTCCTTCCCATATACTCCGCTTTGAACTGGAGTAGGCTAGTTATGAGTGAAGAGAACTAGTATAGTTCGGGCTGTCCAGAATCAAGGTTTTTGAGTCCTCTTCAAATGTTGGCGCTTCGTGTAAGGGTAAGGGAACGGTCTCGTTTCGACTCAAGATATGATGCCGAAGGGAGATGGTTCGAAATCTCTAACGACGCTTGTAGGTCTGTGAATGTCATCTATGCCTCTGTGAAGTGGTCTAATATGTTGCCATGGATTTGAGGCGGCCATCTTGGTTGCCAGATGTTCGTCGCCAAAAGTTGCTCTTGAGACTCTGAGAGTCAAACCTCTGGCATCTTCTTCGTTGAGGTAGCCAAGCGAATGAAGGTACTCATGAACAAGAATTGAATAGATGAATGAGTTTGCCTGTCTTGAATCCTCAGATGTCTCCAACACATGGTCGAGCAGAACCCTGTTCATGACAATGTTATTTGTGCCGACTTGGTGATATGCCCCAACGTTGTAAGGCATGTCTGATAGGAATAACATGAGGCCCACACGCTCGGCATTCAATGATTCCTTGACGCTTTGCTTAACGATCTGAAACACTTCTTTGAAGTTCGTGCATTTGTCAAGATTTCTAGCATATTCTGCCTGCTTGTTATCTGGCGCTCTTGAGCTGCTTGACCAATTCGATACCTCATTTGATGTTTCTTTCAAGTCTCTTCCTCCTCAAGCGCTTCCACTATGCGCATGACTGCTGAACCTAGGGTTGTGAAGCGCGCGCGTTGCGATTCTTAAGAGTTTGCTTTCTTACCAATTCTTGGCAACACATCCTTGGCATTGTCCTTCCACTGGCCAGAAAAACGAGTTCTGCGGTCTAGAGTGCTATCACAGAGCTCCTAATGTCTGTGGGCCTACGTATGTAAGCACGCTATCGCTTGGAACATGCTAATTAGGTAAAAGTTAAAACCATGAGAAGAACGTCCTGATTGTACTCAGAGTACAGCATGGTCATAACAATGCTGACAGACAGATACGGGCGCCCAGTAACCAATCTTCGAATATCCATAACTCAGAGATGCAATCTTGCTTGCCCATTCTGTCATAGAGAAGGAGACCAACGTCATATTGACTCTGAGATGACTCCAAAAGAAATTCAAGAAATAGTTTCTATCGCTGCTTCCCTTGGGATAGATAAGATCAAACTCACCGGCGGAGAGCCACTTCTACGAGATGATATAGCGGAGATAGTTCAACTTATCCACGATATTCCAACCATAGGGGATATCGGGATAACCACAAACGGGATTCTCCTCCAAGAACTGGCCAAACCTCTGAAAAGTTCCGGACTTAACAGAGTGAATGTGAGTCTGGGCACTCTACGCAGAGAGACATACTTGAAGATCAGCGGAGTTGACGCTCTAGACAAGGTTCTCCCCGGAATCTATGAGGCTGTTCGAGTAGGATTGAACCCAGTCAAACTGAATATGGTAGTTCTAAAAGGCGTCAACGATGACCAGGTGTGGGATATGCTGAGCTTTGCCAACAAGGAAGATCTTATCCTCCAACTTATTGAGGTTGAGGCTGCCAGGTCAGATAGTGAGTACTATAGGCTGTTCCACACTGATTTTTCATCGATAGAGGCAATCTTGGAAGACAAAGCTCGAAAAGTGGATGTTCGGGACATGCAGCATCGCCGCAGATACTATCTTCGAGATGGAGGTGAAGTTGAGATAGTCCGTCCCATGCATAACACAGAGTTCTGTGCGAACTGCAATCGCATAAGATTGACATCAGATGGAAAACTGAAACCATGCCTCTTCCAATCTGAAAACATGGTTGACATAATTGCGTCACTGAGAGAAGGAGCCTCTGAGGAACATCTCAGACAAGATTTCATTAAGGCAGTTGAGATGAGGAAACCATATTTCACGTAGATTCATTTGCTTTCAGAGAGACTGAATAGTCTCAAGACAATGTTACGATAGCCCTGCACTGGTGACTCAACATTGATAACAGATTCCTCAAATGGACAAAGCTCGTCGCTGCTAGGTCGACAGATCTCTGGAACAGACTGCTCCGCATAGAACAGAATTCCGTATTTCGCCAGTATTTCTTCGGCTCTCTGGCTGATGGTTCCACAATAAACGACTTTGGGCCTCGCATAGGCCAAAAGTAGGGCTGCAGCTTTTCCAACAACCTTGTCCACAACAGTTGTGCCTCTGAGTCTCAGGCGTCCTAGGACACTAATCGACTCCAAGAGAGGACTAATGCCGTTCTTATTGCTCTCGAAGATGGTTGATTGACCTGACAGGACCAGGAGACTCAACTTACTGCTCCTGAGAATGGCCATGGGAGTCTGTACCGCAGGGGATCCTAGCGCTCTTGGAGTCTGTTCCATCATATTCCTTCAGAGATGCTTCCAGTAAGATTTGATCTACTAACTAGACTCACCTAAGACTATGCTGCAATCGAGAAATAATACTTGCTCTCCTGTTACTATGAGCGACGGGTCACCGAAGGTCAACAACCAGGACTCCCGATACCCAACCAACCACCGAGCTCGCATCTGCACCCTCCTCAGCGCCAAACGTTCAGGGTTAGGTTGCTCTCTTCCGAGCCTGGCCAGATTCGCCCGATTAATGTGGAAATCAGCCCTCTTGCGAGAACTGCCCCACAACCGTTGGCCCAAAGAGACAGACGCTCATAGTCCAATGGGTGGCGGAAACCGGGTTCCTTGATGCCTCCCTTCAGCATCGTCCGCCGTATAGGGGGTTTGCGGTCAGGATTGCTCCTTTGGGAACCCCTGGCTCCCACTTAGACCCGTCGCCAAATCATGTAGAATAGAATCAGATATTAAAGCTGTACATATCTGATGAAACAGTTTATGTGAATAAGTCTTCGGTGGGCCGGCCATTATTGTCGGCCTGGGAAGAAATAGGGTAATCGACTGTGTACTGATGGTTTCTCGCCAGTCCTCGGATTCTTTGTCTGCTCCTCTTTCTCTCTCTTTCTTACGGTTATTTGTGCATGTTCTTCTGTTACTCTATATGTCTCTGACCAGCCTATCTTGTGAAGAAACTGTTTCACAAGTGTCTTGACATTTCTAGGAGAAACAGAGCCTTCTGGAGAGTTGATGGATAATATTTTGCCTTTTACAGTTATTGGTGCAGAAATCTCTGATTGCATGAATACTCTTAGATTTTCTGCCTCTTTTTTCAGTTCACCCATATCAACTGTTATCAATGTCTTCTCACAACGCAGTCGGTGATTAAAATAAACACCGCAACGTATATGCTTGCGGAATTGATATGATAACTAGAGGGATAGGATGAAACTAAGCGCTAGAAATCGGCTAGTTGGCACGGTTGAGAGTGTCGAAAAAGGAATCATCACAGCCAAGGTCAAGATAAGGATTGAAGAGCCAGCTCTTGTGACTGCTGTAGTCACAAAAGAAGCAATTGATGATCTTGATCTTAAACCAGGCGACAAAGTAGAAGCCATAGTGAAATCCACATCGGTCATGATAGCCAAAGAATGAAAACACCCGCTGTCTAGAGTTTGACACGTCTAGTCAGCAGAAAACATCATTACGTTACTTGTTCTCTATTATCGTCGCGATACCTATCTTTCCTTTTTTCCCAAAGACCGAAGATATGCAGTCGCATTTCGTTCTGAACAACGAAATCACGGTACTGCCAAATCGAGAACGGTAAGTTGAAAGGGCGTAGAAGTTTGCCTGTCCTTTTGCGATAATGACATCAGCGTTCACGGCTTCATCAAGAAATTCTTTGGACGCTTCAGATATTATCAGGCCCAATGTATCAGCTCCAGTGACTATTACTCTGTCAGATACTTTATCAAGGCCAACATACGAGAGATCCTCAACAGTCGCATCGCTCGTCATTGGTCCGCCTCTAGCAGCAACCGTCACGAATATTCCATATGTTCTCAATTCCCGTATGAACAATCGGTCAAGAGCTATTTCCCCAACATTGTCGAGTATGTAGAGAACTCTCTTAGAGCCTATGACTTCATCATAGATTTTTCTAAAGTCATCTACAGCGAGCTGTTCCTTCGATGCTTCCATAAGTCTGTTCTGTAAGTCGCTGCTGGCTAGTTCGTAGCTGGTTCCTGCTGTTCTAATATCGATTAAGTTACCCGCAATTGCCCATTCTGCTAGATACCTGAACCGTTCGTATCGGCCTTTGATTGAGTTGAGCTGCCGATCGGCCTGTTCTGCAACTCTCATACCAGCATCATTACAGATCTTTCTCTGTTCCTTGAACGGATCCTCTCGACGTGATATCTTCTTCAGAATTCGATGAGCACCCGTGATGTATGACGAAGGGATTTCATCGTCTTTGAGTTCCTTATGAAGAAGGTCAAGAGTTTCTTCCACTATCTTCTTCTTCTTTGCCTCGTCCAACATAATCGTTTCAGAAGCAGTGTAAACATCTTCGAGAACACATACGACACATTCAGCTCTTGTAGATATCTTGGTTGCTTTGACCATCAGGTTTCGCCTTGCCTTGGATTGTTGTTCTGTGCCTAGGCAATGCTAAATATGCCTTGTGCAAGCATAGGCCACGCGGCAGATTTAAGACCCTCCAGAGCAGATTGCTTCGAAAGAAGCTGCGAATCATGGCTCAAGTCTGATGTGCCGGGGTTGCCTAGCCTGGTAGGGCGCGGGGTTGCTAACCCCGTGACTGAAAGGTCGCATGGGTTCAAATCCCATCCCCGGCGCCTTCCAACCTGAATTGAAGCAGTCTTTGGTTGGGATACTAACCTGAAGCCTGAATGCAGACTCGCTCGATTCTCTTAGCTCGCTGACTTAGATATCATGGTGAAGTAGGGACTTGCAGGTCAATATTGCGAGTCGCTCTGTGTCTGGCTCTTTCGTGTGGCTCTTTCTTCCGCTTCTCTAAGAGTTGCACCGTACTGCAACAATGCGTTGATCGCACTAACAGCTCTCTCAGGTGTGGGGTATGAAGGTATCTGATCATCTTCTAGCATCCTGACCAGTATTTGAGTGAAATCTCCCCCGACCGTGCATACCACAATCGGTTTTCCTGAAGTCACCTGTGATTCGCTTACTGCATCGACCACATCGGACTCTATGAAGGACGTTTGTAGAAGTACAATAACAAGAATTGCACTCACATTAGGATCAGAGCTGACTGCGTTCAACGCCATCCTGTATCTTTCAACATCCGCGTCTCCTACTAGATCTAATGGATTATGAGGGATAGCGTACTGAGGTAACCGATTCTTCAGGTTTGCCAACGTTTCTGCGCTGAAATCTGCGAGCTTAAGACCGAGTCTTGAAACTTCATCCGCGCTTATCACTCCAAATCCTCCTCCATTTGTGATGATTGCGATGTTGCCCCCTGTTCTCGGTATGGGTTGATAGGCTAGGACTCGAGCATAGTCGAATAGTTCATCCACGGTTCGGGCATGAATAATACCGGCACCTTTGAAAGCGCCTTCATAGACTTTCGCAGATCCTGCCAAGGATCCCGTGTGGGACAACGCTGCTTTCGCCCCCTCCTCTGTCACTCCTCCTTTCAGCACAATCAGAGGTTTCTTCTTCAGGACCTGAGAAGCTGCCTTGAGGAAGGCTCGTCCTCTTTCAATACTTTCAACATAGACTGTGACGCACTTGGTTACTGGATCATTTTCCAGGTAGTTGAGTAGATCAACTTCATCGACATCCAGTTTGTTGCCTATGCTGATGAATTTACTGATTCCTATCTCTTGGGATGCAGCCCAGTCCAAGATTGCAGACCCGAATGCACCGCTCTGAGAAATGAATGCGATGGGACCTCTTTTTGGTCGTCTTAGCTTGTAGGTAGGGAGGAACAAGGTGTCGACGTGATTGACTGGATCATAGACTCCAATGCAGTTTGGCCCAATAATTCTAAGATTTGTTCCTGCAATCTTCCTCTTGATATCTGCTTCCAGTTTCTCTCCTTCAGGCCCCACTTCTTTGAATCCACCAGAGATTATGACTGCTGCTTTGACGTCTTTGGATATACAGTCCTCAATAACCGCTGGTACAGCTGGGGCTGGGACGGCGATGACAACAAGGTCGAGGTCTGCTGGAACATCTTTCAGTGAGGGATAGGCTTTGACTCCCAGTATTGTGTCTGCCTTGGGATTGATGGGGTATACTTCTCCAGCGAACTCGGATGTGACAAAGTTTCTGAACACTACATGTCCAAACTTCCTTGGTTCTCTCGAGGCCCCAACCACTGCAACGGCCTTGGGCCTAAAGAAGGCATCAAGATTCAACTTTTGTACCTCCATATTCCTGTTCCAAAACCATTCGAAAATCTACGGAACATGCGCCTTTCTGGTACACGATTACGGGATTAAGATCGAGCTGATTGAGTTTGCTGTGCTCAAGCATTAGTTTGGAAGTCTTGATTAGTATATCAACTAGGGCGTCCAAGTCTGCTGGAGGTTTGCCCCGTGTGCCTTCCAATAGTTTTGATCCCTTCAGTTCATGTATCAGATTGAGGGCATCTACTCTGTCTATAGGAGCTATGCGGAAAGCAACGTCACCGTAAACCTCTGCGAATATGCCGCCTATTCCAAGCATAACAGAAGGCCCGAATTGACGGTCACGGATACCCCCTACAATTACCTCAGTGGATGGAGGCATCATCTTTTCGACGAACACTCCGATAATTTCCGCTTTGGGTTCATGCATCGTCACTCCCGCAATGAGCCTTGAATATGCTGATCTGAGCTCTTCTACGCTGTTTATGTTCAGGACGACACCTCCAACATCGGACTTGTGAAGTATCTGAGGGGAGATTATTTTCAAGGCGACTGGAAATCCTATCTCATCAATTCTCGAAACTGCATCCTGAGCGCTTCTGGCTACATATGACTTGGGTGTCGGAATGTTGTGAAGCTCGCAGATTCGCCCTGCTTCATGAATAAGCAGAGAATTCCGACCCTCTTTCAGAGCTTTTTGAATTATCGAGTTACATTCTTTCAAGAGTATTCCTCTCGAACAGGATTCATCAAATCATTTTGCGTCCCGAATATTCGATGAACTGTGAATTAGTTTCAGGCTTAATATAAG
>JBGOZA010000044.1:0-7890 GCA_041480025.1 Bathyarchaeia archaeon
ACCTTTTGTTGCATCTAGTATCTCATCCTTTGGTAGAGGGCGATATAGCCAGATCTTTATTGCGCCAACCTTCTTGCCTTGAGCTCGCAGTTGATCAACTGCCTCTCTAGCTGTACCAGCGGTGCTGCCAAGACATAAGATAGCGGAATCAGCGTCTTCAGTTGCATAGGTTTCAACTAAGCCATATCTTCTTCCGGTGAGATTGCAGAATTCGTCTACAACCCTCTCTGTTACCAGATGCGCTTCTTGAAGAGCTTGTTCTTGTTGGCGTTTTATCTCGTAATAATACTCTGGTAAAGCCAGTCCTCCAAACGTAACTGGATTGCTAACATCAAGTTTCACATCGGCCTTTCTTGTGCCAACAAACTTCCCTACGTCTTCATCTTTCAAGACGTTAAGATCCTCCATTGAGTGAGTTAATGTGAAGCCATCGAGGTTTACTGTTATGGGCAATTGCGTTTTCTGGTCCTCTGCTATTTTGAATGCTAGTATTGTCCAGTCGTATGCTTCTTGCACATTCTCAACGTATACTTGAATCCAGCCGCAGTCTCTGGAACCCATCATATCCTGATGATCTCCATGAATGTTGATTGGGGCAGATAGTGCTCTATTTGCCACCGCCATCACTATGGGACAACGCATACCTGAAGCTGCATAAAGAACCTCATGCATCAACGCCAATCCCTGACTCGAGGTTGCTGTGAACACTCTCACTCCACAGGCGCTACTTCCAATGCATGCAGATAGAGCTGAGTGCTCCGATTCAACGCATATGTACTCTGTGTCAACTTCACCGTTAGCAACATACTCGCTGAAGCGTTCTACAATTATTGTTTGAGGAGTTATTGGATAAGCCGAAACGACTGCCACGTTACTTTGTTTGGCAGCTAAGGCTACTGCCTCGTCTCCGGTATATCCTGCGGTCTCCTGCGGAGGCTCAACAGTGTTCCCTTCGCCTTGGTATGGGATGATGTTGGGTGCAAAAGGAGGTACTTTCGTCGCATAGTATTGTTTTCTTACTATGGTTATGGGCATGTTTATTCCTTCACCATATCAATTGCTTTTGTTGGACATTCATTGGAGCATACGCCGCATCCTTTACAGTGGTAATAGTCAACTTCCACAGTCTTCTCTGTACGATAGATGGAAACGTCAGGGCAGAAAATCCAGCAGAGAAGACACATAACACATTTCTCATGGTTAATTACTGGTTTCAGTTGAATTCTCCAGTCTCCGGTCTTGTATTCTGTTGATGCCCCGGGAACCGTCATAACGCCACCTATGGGCATTTGACTCCAAGGAAGCCTCATCTTTTCTCCTAGACTTTTCTCACTCATGCTTCTCTCACTCCTTTGATGCCTTGTAGCAGAACTTGGACATTCTTCTCTCCCATGTCCTTCCCGAACCTCTGTATGAGAACTTTGCTCATTGTATCAGGGTTCACTAGAGGCTGAACGCTTAGAAGGCCGCCCAGCATAGCCGTGTTAAATGCCCTAGCGTTCCCCAATATGTCGAACGAGATCTTCTCAGCGTCGACAGTGTAGTATTTCACTGCGAGATTTGACTGCGCTCTGAATACCGAAGGGTCTTCCTTCGAGTTTATCAATAGTTTACCGTGTTCCTTAAGCCCTTGAGTTACATTCACTATTCTAGGGACCGTGTCATCTAGGACGACGACCATGTCTGGCTCATAGATCAAGTCATGAACTTGAATTGGAGTATCAGAAATTCTTGTGTAGCCGCTCATAGGTGCGCCTAGTCTCTCTGGTCCAAAGTTGGGGAATGCCTGTACATGTTTGCCTTCAAGGAGGGCTCCATAGGCAAGGAGCCTACTTATCGTCATGATTCCTTGTCCTGCTCTGCCGTGCCATCTGATTTCATACATTCTATAACCCTCGGAAAAGAAACTGCGTTTAACCATACTCTCACTTCCTATAAAGATTACGAATCAACTAGGAACTCAGTGCGCTGATTGGACCAATCAGTGTCCAGGCAATACAGAGAGCTTTTGGAAGACGGAGGGAACAGTACTGACCGTCTTTATTCCCTGTTTTCAACCCATCCGAATTTTTTTTGTAGCGTTGTGCTATAGTAGTTCTTCCAGTCGAAATCTACTTTCTTTCCCCATTGATAGTATATCCTAGGGTCAATGTAGCTCTTCAGAGATGTATTCAGGTTATAGTCCTTTGTTTTCTTCTTCAGTTCAATCCGCATTCTCAGCTCGCGAAGTCTATCTCTTTGCTTTGCCTTTTGCTTCTCATTCGCGGACGCATTTTTCCTAGCTTCCAAAGATTTCAACCGTTCCTCCATTCGCGATAGACTTGTCCCCCAAGTCTTCGGTAGAGTTCTCTTGTGGTTGCATGTCTTGGCTGCTTCAAGATTAGCCATAGTGGCTTCATATTTCTTAACATAGAGGGGCGAGCCCACTTCTGCGCTTGACTTTGAAAGCGTGTTGGAAACTGCATAACTGGCGTGATAAGTTCTGAATACTTTAGGAGTGACTCCTTGTGCAATCTCTTCCAGGAAGGCTTTTGCGTTTGTTGAGTTGACGCCTTGAAAAATCATATTGTTTGAATTAGAGAACTCCTTCAGATTTCCAACTACCTTCTCAGGCAACTTTGCTTTGATATTCCATTCAACTGAGTCTTTTCCCAAAAAACGGAAGATTACTTCGTCGTTCATGAATCGAATATGTTCTGTTCGGAGTGTCGTGGCACCAACGGTGTCTGCTTCGTCTTCGTCCTTCTCGTCGCCCACCCTAAATTTAAGCTCGTCTATTAGAAACCACACGGTCGCAATCTTTCTTGTCAGAATATCAGAACTATCGAGATTGGCTAGTATGTGAGTCCGAATGGTCTTCAAATGAGAATCAAGTTCTTGAGCTTTGTTGAATTTGTCAATCTCGCGCTTCTGCTTAACGAAGGAACTATCCGAGAACCAGATATACTTCTCTCTACCACGAAGCGGGTCATCCCATCGGGCAACCCACATGCAATCCGGTTCCCATACCCGTTCTTTCCAGCCTCCTTCGGGCATCTGGGCATCCGGTGACAGATTCAGCGTTATTTCATTCTGCCCAACAGCTTTCTTCCATCTTCCTCGCAGAGGATGTTTTCCGCGACCCATGAAGATGGAAGCTGGTTCAACTGTATAGTTACCCAACTCTATTCTCTGCCCATCAACGATGGCGTAACCGAATTTTTCCCTGTTCTTTTCACGCAAGACTTTCCTTTCTTGAGCAAGTTGTTTCTTCTCTTCTTTGCTCGTTGCTGACCTTTTGAGTTTCATAGTCTCAACGAAACTGATTATTTCACCAAAGTCGAAGTCTGAAGGATCATTTGATTCCAGACCCAAAGCCTTGCTGAAATCAGCCAGGAAGTTGGACACAAAGATGGGATCTTTGACATAGTCAGTTCCACTCTTTCTTGACCAACCTACTGCCATCTCCTCCTGTAATGGAGTCAAGTTGAGTGTTTGCCCTTTGAACCGTATATGGAAGCCTTGAGCCTCATATTTCGGAACTATCACACCGTTATGTATTAGCTGCTTCAACGATTCCCCTCTAACTAGGCAGTCAGTTTTGCAGGACGATGACATTGAGGTTCTTTTTAATCCTTTACTTGTTCATGCGCGCACCTATTATAGTAATGTCAAGAAAACATTGACTGTGGGGCGTGTACCTTGGATGTTGAGAATGAGAGTCCAAGTGAAAAATGGTTGACCAAGAACGCTTTACAGGTTCTCGAGAGCAGATACTTGCTCAGGAACATGAGTGGAGAAATAGTTGAGACTCCAGACGAAATGTTCCATAGAGTCGCCAATTCATTGGCTAGAATTGAGACAATTTATGATCCACGCGCAGACGTGATTTCGACTGCTCATGATTTCTATCAGGCAATGCGACAGCTGGAGTTCCTTCCAAACTCTCCAACACTGATGAATGCAGGAACTGGCATTGGTCAACTCTCAGCATGTTTTGTCATCCCAGTACCCGACTCAACTGAAGGAATCTTTGACGCAGTCAAATATATGGCGATGATTCACAGATCGGGTGGAGGAACCGGCTTTTCCTTCTCAAGTCTTCGACCTAAAGGAGACATAGTAAGACTCACAAAAGGAGTTGCTTCAGGACCTGTTTCTTTCATGAAGATTTTCGATGTTACCACAGAGGTGATAAAGCAAGGAGGAAAGAGGAGGGGCGCGAATATGGGCGTTCTTCGTGCAGATCATCCTGATATAATGGAATTCATAGACGCGAAGAGAACCCCTGGCGTTCTGACGAATTTCAACATTAGCGTTGCCTCAACTGACCAGTTTATGAAAGCTGTTCTGCTTGACACTGAATATGATTTGGTTCATCCAAGGACGTCTACGGTTGTCAAGCGTTTGAAAGCTAGCGAAGTATTTGATAGAATAGTGGATTCGGCTTGGGAGGCCGGAGATCCTGGACTAATCTTCATAGATGAAATAAACCGGCTGAATCCAACACCGGGTGTAGGTCCTATAGAGGCTACAAATCCTTGTGGAGAACAACCTCTGTTGCCATGGGAGAGCTGTAATCTCGGCTCAATCAACCTTGTCAAATTCGTTTCCGGGAACGACATGGATTGGAATAGACTACGTGCCGTGGTTAGAACGTCAGTAAGGATGCTTGACAACGTTATTGATGCAAACATGTACCCTGTTAACATGATAGAGGAGATAACGAAGAAGAATAGAAAGATAGGCCTTGGCGTTATGGGCTTTGCTGAGATGCTGATCAAGCTAGGAATCCCTTACGACTCTGTGGAAGGCATGAGTTGGGGTGAGAAAGTTATGCGGTTCATCCATGATGAGGGAATTCATATGTCCAATGAACTTGGCGAGAGTCGTGGTAGTTTTCCCAATTTCGGCCTCAGCATCTGGAAAGATAGGTTCAGAGCAATGAGAAACTCCACCGTCACGACCATTGCCCCAACAGGTACTATCAGCATCATTGCTGGAACTAGTAGCGGTATTGAACCTCTATTCGCGGTAAGCTTTGTAAGACAGATATTGGACGGCTCAAGACTTCTTGAAGTCAACTCTCTTTTTGAGGAAACGGCTAGAAAACACGGATTCTATTCTATGGAACTTATGAGAAAGATAGCTTCACAGGGTTCAGTTCAGAATATTGACGATGTACAAGACGATCTAAAGAGAATATTCGTCACAGCTCTTGACATAGATCCTGAATGGCATGTAAAGATGCAGGCCACGTTTCAGAGGTACACGGATAATGCAGTATCCAAGACAGTCAATCTGCCTGCATCGGCAACAAGAGACGATGTACGAAGAATCTTTCTCCTCGCGTATAGATTGAAATGCAAAGGGATCACAGTCTATCGCTATGGAAGCAAGCCCCAACAGGTACTAATAATAACCCCCTCAGACGCGGAGGAAATCAAACACGTCGAGGTTGAGCCAGAATATTCGGGTGGTTGCCCCACTGGAGTCTGCTCGTTCTAAGGCGGTATAGAATATGGGAAACATCTACCTCTATCACGGGACAGGAGGCGGCAAGACAACAAGCGCCTTGGGCTTAGCACTACGTTCAGTTGGTCAAGGAAACAAGGTCATAATAGTACAATTCATGAAAGGCAGAAAAGACATAGGTGAATACATGATCAGCAGCCGCCTACGCCCAGACTATGAAATCCATCAGTTTGGAAGAGAGGGATGGGTGGACCTTGAAAACCCGTCCGAAGAAGACAGACGAAGAGCACAAGAGGGCTTAGTCTTCGCTAAGAAGGCCCTCGATTCAGAGCCAAACCTTCTCGTATTGGACGAAATTGGACTTGCAGCTCATGTGAACCTGATCAGCACAAATGAAGTACTTGAACTTCTTAGCAACATTCCTGAAAAGACCGATGTTGTAGTAACAGGGCGTTGGGTGCCAGAAGAATTGGTTGAGAAAGCTGATTTTGTCAGCGAAATAACGGATGTTAAGCATCCTGCAGAGATTTCAACCAGAAGAGGGATTCACTACTAGCAACTTAACCGAAGTAAGAGCTGAGGCTCTTCTGGGCTGCGCTAGGTGAAAACGTTGAGATCCGTACACCTATTCTCCTCAGATCTTGTCTGGATTCTCTCAAGTAATCTTCCAGCAGACGCTGAACAGACTCGAGGAGAACTTTCTTTTCAGTAACCGGTTCATCTAGGCTCAGAGATCTGCTCTGAACGGACATATCGGCTGTAATTGCAATTACGCCTGCTGAACGAAATGCTATGCCATACGTGTTCATTTTCTGAATCAGATCATCACAAAGAATCTCAAGGATAGGACGCAGCTCGTCCATTTTTCTCGTATCGGACTTTAGAGTAGTTATACGGCTTAGTGACTTCGGCAACCCTCTTTCCTTAACTTCAGATCGGTCAATTCCGTTAGCTGACTCGTGAAAATAGTTGCCCAGAGTCCTACCGAAAATCTGGGATAGTTGATCGACTGGTTGATCTGCTAGATCTCCTACAGTTCTCAAACCTCTATCCGTCAGGATCTTCTCAGTCTTCTTTCCCACCCCGTAGAGACGACCTATCGGCAAGGGCCTTAGAAAATCGTTAACAGAGCCAGGCAACACAATAGTCAAACCGTCTGGTTTGACCCTATTCGCAGCAATTTTCGCAACGAGCTTGTTTGGGCCAATACCGACAGAGCATGTCAACCCAACTTTTTCTCTTATGCTATCCTTGATCTCTCTGCCCAATCTCTCTGCTCGCTCAAAATCTCCTCGGAGTTTCTCTGAAACATCCAGATAGGCTTCATCAACACTCACCTGCTCGAATATATCACCGAAAACTCTCAGAATATCCATTATCTGATCGGAGACGATGTCATACTTTTCTCGGTTCACTGGGAGGAAGACTGCTTCTTGGTTCTTAAGAGCCCGTTTTGCCCAGGATATTGGCATTCCAGATCGGACTCCGAATTGGCGTGCCACATAGTTGGCTGTACTCACGGCACCGCTTTCATCAGTTCTGCCACTATAGACGCAGACAACCACTGGCTTGCCACGATACTCGGGGTGTTCCAGCTCTTCAATCTGAGCGAAGAAGTAATCTAGGTCAACATGAACGATTATTCGATTTTGTGGCAATGCAGTATCCGTATATTAACGCTATAGCTAAAAACCATTTTTGTAGTGTCTCGACATGAGTTTCTAGAAACACGCTCAGAATGACGACTTTTCTCTTTCCTGCATGATTGAAGAATTATCATCCAGAAGAGACTCTCATTTTCTATGAAGGGCCTGCCGATTTAGGCATTGCTTCATACAGATTACTGAATTGGCATCGGAAGTGAATAGTTAATAAGCTTGAGCCATAGAGACTTGCTCGATGTCCGCAGTAATACTGGGGATAGTTGCCGTTGTTATCATAGTAGTGATCGTTCTTCTGAGTCTGAACTATAAGAACGGTCAATCTCTCAAGTGCCCTTACTGTAACCTTGACTTCACTACAGACCTATTCCTACTAGGTCAGAACGGTATGGTGCCATGCCCGTTCTGTCATCATTGGATGATAGTAAGCAGAGAAGCGGACAGAAATATTGCGAAGAAGCTATTTGATGGACAACGTTTTCGAGACAAAAGTAGATCAAATGAAGATTGAGACGCGCATGTTTGGAAAGACAGTCGCAGCACTGGATATGAACCATAACAGAGAGTTCTTGTTCTTTTTTTATCGGGTCAGAAAGTAGAAGGCATCACACAGTTTTATAAAGAGACAGTAATCTGATTACATACATAGGAGGTTGAATTCTTGAAGTGCCCAGTTTGTGGGAAAAACGTGACAAAAGCAACTAAAGAATGGGATCTTAGCCCCAAAGTTCATGTCGTTATGTACGAGCATTGCGGCAAGAAGTTTAGGGAATAC
>JBGOZA010000045.1:0-7856 GCA_041480025.1 Bathyarchaeia archaeon
ATTATACACGGGGTTGGTAACAAATTAAAGGCAGGTTACCAGTCAGAATGCGCCACAAGTTCTGGGGATGAGTCATGCCACCTGTTCCATGCGCAGGATTACCTGTCAGAATACGAGGTTTCGTTTCTCGTCTACTTCTTCTACAAGCTCCGTCAGCCAGGCTCGAAAATAAGCGAAATGCCGCTTCATCACGTCATCTATCTTTGACAAGTAGCTCTGAATTCTCCTCTCAATTTTCGCCTCGGAATCTTTCACATCGTGTCTCTGGAGATTGCTAGCTGCAAAACAATTCGTCAACATTATGTCGACATTCTGCCATCGATCTTTCATTTCACACTGTGGAATTGGCTCTTCGTTAATCCAGGTTAGAAAGAACTCCTGCATCTGCTCTGCACTTGTGATTCTCGTCTTGTCAAGCACTTGGAAGACTATGTCATCAGCATAGATGTCTTGTATATGATTGATAGCATTCTGAATCACTTCGAACTGATAGGATTCTGTGAGGGAATTGCGACTCGCCACATCGTGAATGACTTGACTCAACAGTCTAGGGTTATGGGAAGGATGCTGCGCGTCGCTTCTGCAAATATGACTCATCTCATGAATTAGCAATACCTCCAGAAAACCTGACCCTAACGCAGCTCCTGAAACAATAATGGCATGCCCTTCTTTCTTCTGAGTCGTGTATCCCATGAAGGACAGTTCGGGGTCAACGTGGACCTCCAGTCTGCTGGAGATCTTGAATCCTGAGTACCGCATCAGTTGATAGGCCTTTTGCGCCGCTTTCTCAAGTAATTCCCTATCTGAGGACGTCCTCCCACCATGTGAATATTGGGACCATTCAATATTTGAAGCATCACAAACAACCATCTGATACTAGTTAGGACAGTCAAGAGTGGAGAATCCTACTTCTGACGCCTCTTTGGCAAGAAAACGTAGAGAACCCCATTCTAGAGGACAACGATGCCTCTTGGAAACATCTTCAAGACTATCAGCGCGCGCTAACGATTATGGCCCACATCAATTGCTTCATTCAGAAAAGCTAGGATGCGGGATTGAACCTCCTCGCGGGTCTCCACTATGAAACCATGTCCTAAACCTGGAAAAATCTGCAGTTGTGATCCGTTTATTCTTTCGGATAGCTCTGTCAACCGTTGAACAGGATTAAGGCGGTCGAGATCACCACCCATGATGAGCGTTGGAACTCGTACCTCTGATAGTCTGTTGCAGCAATCATATCTTCTCAGAGCTTCCCATTGATTACGAAAAGCATACACCGGAGTTGGATACTTCGAAAGTCTCATCCAATGCTCGTTAAGCCGCTGCCACTCTCTTTCTACGAAACTCTTTGAGAAGAGCAGCTCCATGCGCATCTTGAGACGTTCTTCACGATTCACAAAACCAAGGCCCCCTAGCAAGGTTTGGGCAAATGTGAGCTGTGACTCGGGAATCTGATTTCTCCAGCCACAACTTGTACAACACAGAATCATCGAAGATACTCTTTGCTGATAATTCAGCACAAGCTCCTGTGCGATAAGTCCACCCATCGAGGCACCCAGAATATGGGCACGCTCCACTTGGGCATCGTTCAGGACAGCGATACAATCCTCTGCCAAGAGAGAAATGGAGTAATCGTCACGTGGTTTGTCGCTTCTTCCTGTCCCACGATTATCAAGAGCAATAACCTGATGATTTTGGGCCAGAGACTCCAGTAATGATGTTTCCCAGCTGAGGCCACTTGAGCCCCAGCCGGCTATCAGAAGCAGTGCTGGGCCTTTGCCAAATGACTTATAGTAGATTCGTGCTCCCTTGGATGAGGCAAGGCCCATTCCACTTTCTCCTGAGACGGCCAATACGTTTCTAGAGTTTTCTAATAGCCATGGTAGCGGCAAGAACCATTGGTTCCCATGTCTCGCATACTGAAGGAGCATAGCAGGTATCTGCTTTGACAAGTTCGAAGACGGTGGCCTCTTTCTGTATGGCTATCGAAAGAGCATTTATTCTCTGGGTCACCTCTTCTCCACCAACAATCTGAGCACCGACAATTTCTTTATCCTCTTTCTCAACTATCAGCTTGACCCTGATCGGCAGTGCACCTGGATAGTAGGGAGCCCTCGTGTAGCCATTTATCTTGCCAGTTATTACTTCTATACCATTTTGAGCAGCGTATCCTTCAGTCAACCCGACAGCACCAACCTCGAAGTCAAACATCTGGGATACTGCGGAGAAGAGTGTTCCTGGGAATGTTGCGTAGCCTCCCGCGGCGTTCGTACCCGCGGTCTTCCCCTCTCTAACTGCGGTTGAGCCGAGAAGAGGAAGGACTTTACATTGGGCGACGAGATGATTTACCTCAGCACAATCTCCTGCGGCATAGACGTTCTTGATGTTTGTCTGCATTCTGAGATTAGTCTTGATGCCGCCTGTTTCACCAATAGTTATTCCAGAATTCTTCGCTAGTTCCACATTCGGTCTTACTCCGGCCGCATTAATGACAATATCAGCGGGTATCTCTTTTCCAGCTACAGAAACTGCTCGAGCTTTATCATCCCCCAGAACTGCGTTGGCGGCAGATCCCAAGATAAACTCAACACCCTTTTCTTCTAGCCTTTTTTGAACGTCCTGAGACATATCGGGGTCGAGTATCTTCGGCAAAATGGAAGGGAGGAGCTCAACTACAGTGGCCTTTATGCCATTCCTTATCAAGGCCTCAGAGGCTTCTAAACCAACTAGACCTGAGCCAATTATGACGGCAGAGTGAGCTGTCTTCATTGCTTCAGCAATTCTCATACCATCCTCCAATGTATGGAGAGTGAAAACGCCTTCTTTCTCTATCCCCTCTATGGGAAGCCTGAATGGGTGTGCCCCGGTTGTAATTATCAGATTATCATACTCAAATGTCTCCTGTTTTCCATCTTTGGTTTCAGCGACAACGTTCTGAGCCTTTATGTCGATGGATCGCGCGGTGGTTTCTGTACGCAGATTCAGCCTCATCATAGGATAGAAAGAAGGCAGGTAAACGATTATCTTCTCAAATGACTCAATATGGCCGCCTAGCACAAACGGAAGACCGCATTTCGAATAGGCACCCACATTCTCTCGGGTCAGAAGTGTTATCTCACATTCTCTATCCATTTTCCTAGCGGCAACAGCCGCATCGACCCCCGCAGCATTGGCGCCTATGATGACTATTCTTTTCGGTTTAGCCTTCTGCATCTTTATCATCCGCACGATCAGAATTTGATTGTCTTAGCATCCACACATTCGAAGTTAATGTTTTCGGACGAATCGCCTAGCATCCGCCAAATTTATCTATTGATTGCGAGAGTCCACTATATTTATGTCAGAGGGAGTACGAAAAATACCCAAGATGCAACCTAATTCTGACTCACTGACCAAGTCATCTCTAGAAAGCATAGGGTTCATGGGCTTTGTTACTATTCGCGAACTCCAATCCACAACTTATCGCTCAGCAGAGCTCAACAAACGCGGTTTATACGTAGTCGTCTGCCCACGGAATTACAAACCAGATTTCATCGACTTTGATAAGGCTAGAAGAAGCCGTAGCGTGATAAAACCATGGTCTCGAGACAAACTCCTAAAGAAATGGGTCCCAGAGACTGAAATCCTCTATCTGGACAGGGCGGGAGACGATAAAAGACAGCGTAGCCTTCGAAGTTGTATCACTGACCTGGTGCGACACTCGCAAGGCAAGACTACTGACCAGGGACCGCACATAGGAGGAGAACTACTGTGGCAGCTAAAAGGATATGAAAACTTTGAACTAGGATACTTACCCACAGACACGCCGGAAGCATTTGAGAAGAGTCTACTCGTCTGGTTCTATTCCAGAACAGGAAGAGTACCTTACGCAAATAGGATACCTAGGACTCTCGAGAAAGAAATTCAATCAGCTTCAAGCGCCCTTTTGGATTCGACAGATTAGTGGCTGTTCCACAAATTTCCGCTGCCCTACCCAGTCTGCAAATACTGACAACAGAGAAGAGATGGTTACTCAATCCTGCAGTATCGAGAAAGAGACATTCGGTCAATCCAAATTACTGTGAGAACTTCTCTTTTGGAGAGCCGTCAATCCGAATTGTTTTTTGAAAGCGTGCGCTAACCGATATATCTAAGACTAGCCTCTCTAGCATTCATGAATCTCTGGAAAGATGTACCTGCCTACAATGGCTCACCGCGTCTTGTTAATGTAGTAATTGAGGTAATGAGCGGGTCTAGAGACAAATATGAATACAGAGAGAAATGGGAAGCCTTTGTTCTGGACCGTGTGCTTTACTCATCCGTAGTGTTTCCGGTCGAATATGGTTTCGTTCCTCAGACTTGGTTTTACGATAACGATCCTTTGGACGCCATGGTCTTGAGCTATGAGCCTTTGGAAGTCGGATGTATAGTGGAAACAAGGTCAATTGGCGCCCTAATCATGGAGGATGAAAAAGGAGAAGACCCCAAAATTCTTACAGTACCAACTGATGATCCAAGATTCGACGGATACGTTGATCTCTCCGATGTTCATCCACACAGACTTAGAGAGATACAGGAATTCTTCGAAGTCTACAAGAGATTGGAACCAAACAAATGGGTTAAGTTTAGAGCCGGGAAGAACGCTGAGGAAGCGGAGAAGCTCGTAAAAGAAGGAATGAGCCTATTCGAGAAGAAGATTATCTCAGACAAGCATATCGAAACCTGACAGGCCTAGACCATATTCCACAAGACTGACGCAATTCTAGTTTCAGTCAGACCCCAGTTATTCAGTAAAATCGCTTCCTGATAGAATATTGGGAATGGTCCAATTCTCTGAATTTCCGAACCTAATGTTTATCTGGAGCGAAGATTGCCGATTAGACTCCAGTAATATTTACCTAAGAGCACTAACGTATTAGCGCGCGCTCACTTGAAGCGAACCGGAAAAAACCTGAGTGGCTTCCATGAAAACGCCTGAAAAGAATCCATTTGGCTTGTTCAGAAATCAATGCGAGATTACCCTGAAGAACGCATTCAAAGACACATTTCCGTGGCTATTCATATCGGAAATTGAGCTAAAAACGCCACCATCCACAAATCTTGGAGAATTAACATCACCCATACTGTTTGAACTATCAAAAAAGCTTGCACAGTCTCCCAGTATTCTGGCTGAGAAGATCGTCAAGACCGCAAAGATTGAAGAAACTTCATTGATTGACAGCCTAAGAATAGCTGGCGGAGGATATCTAAACTTCTATGTGAACTATGGGAAACTCGCTCAACTATCCTTGGAATCTGCAAAAGAGCTTGAAGCCTCATATGGAATCACGCCAAATGAAAAAGCTAAGCGCCTCATAATTGAACATACAAGCATCAATCCTGCCGGACCAATACATGTCGGAACAGCGCGAAACTCGATCATTGGCGACTCCCTCAGTCGTCTCTTGAAGGCTCGTGGGCATGATGTATCAACACATTTCTATGTTGATGATGCTGGACGACAAATAGCTGTTCTGGCATATGGTTACAGGATTCTTGGTCAGCAAAGACCAATAGGAAAAGCTGACCATTGGATCGGAAAAATATATGCTGTCACCAACTGTGCGATTGAAGTCAAGAATCTGAACCGCAAGATCAAGGACGTGGAATGGTCCGTCAGCCACAGTGAAGAAATTGAGGCGACACGCAGACAGCTGGATGAGTGGGTATCAGTAGCATCTGAGCTCAGAGAGAAAGATGAAGAGCTTTTTGATAGACTTACAGATGCGATAAGAGAAGACCCTGATCCAGATGCCCAAATCTCGAAGATCATGCGTTCATATGAAAGACAGGAAAAAGAGACTGTTTCACTAGTCAGAGAAGTAGTTAACCTTTGTTTGGATGGATTCAAGCAAACATACAATCATATTGGGATCAGATGGGATTCTTGGGACTGGGAAAGTGATTTAATCTGGGATGGAAGCGTTCAGGCAGTTATTGCACGGCTAAAGGGGACACCCTACCTTGCTCAGAAAGCCGGAGCGATGGCTATTGATGTAGAGAATGCTGCCAAAGACTACGATCTTAAGAAATCTTTCGGCATCCCTGAGGGACTGGAGATTCCGCCACTAGTACTTATGCGATCTGACGGAACTACACTCTACTCCACACGAGACATAGCTTACAGCCTCAAGAAGCTTGCCAACGCAGAGCGCGTGATCAATGTTATTGGCATGGAACAGACGGTTCCGCAGATACAACTCAGAGTAGCATTGAGCCTAATCACTTCTCCTGAGAAGGCCAAAGACTTGATGCACTACTCATACGAACTGGTCAGCCTTCCAGGCTATAAGATGTCAAAGCGCAGAGGACGTTTCATAGCCTTTGACGATATACTGGAAGAAGCTGAGAAAAAGGCGAAAGAGGAAGTAGACAAGAGGTCTCCAGAAATCCCGGAGGAACTTAGAAAAGACATAAGCAAAACGATAGGAATAGGAGCTGTCAAATACTCATTGCTAGATGTCGCGGCCAACAAGCAAGTCATCTTCACGTGGGACAGAGTACTAAACTTCGACGTGAACAGCGCTCCTTTCGTGCAATATGCTCATGCAAGAGCATGCAATATCCTAGGGAAATCAGACATTGAGAATCGCGAAGCAAACTATAATCTGCTCGTTGGGCAAACTGAACGCGAGCTCATCAAGATGGTGGCATCCTATCCAGAGACGCTAATTGATGCTGCGGATAACTTGGCACCCAATACCTTGACTGGGTTCGCATATGATCTAGCTGCGAAGTTCAACTCATTCTACGCAAGTTTCCCAGTTCTCAAAGCCGAACCCCCATCTCTGAGAGATGCCCGACTCGAGCTAGTCAATGGAGTGAGGATATCACTTCGAAATGTTCTTGATCTTCTCGGCATAGAAGCCTTAGGAAGAATGTAGATCAACTGGTAACAATCCCGTACTACACCTTCCTCTGTATCTTACACGCTTAGTAGGACAGAGGATTTAATTCCAAAAACGCCTCCTTCGTTGTTGGTGCTCATTCTGTCAGTCTTTGAAACAATTAGCAATAGAGGAACCATCAGAAGGTATCTTGACGAGTCCATATCTCAAGAGAATTTGATAAAGATCATTGAGTCAGCCAGATTCTCCCAGTCCGCAGCTAATCGCCAGCCATGGCAGTTCATTATCGTGACTGACGTGTCTATGAAGAAAAATCTATCCAAAGCTTCAAGGAACCAAGAATCCGTCTCAACCGCTGCTGCTGTAATAGTCTGTCTAGCCAACCCAACAGAGGCTGCGAAGGTTGGCCCATTCGAAGGCTTCCTTATAGATGGCTCTATAGCTATCGAGAACATGGTGTTGACATCATGGGAACTCGGAATCGGAAGCTGCTGGATTGGTGCCTACGACGAAAAAACAGTAAAAGAACTGCTGGGAATCCCAGAAAACTTACGAGTTATCTCTCTTCTAACTTTGGGATATCCCAATGAAAAGCCTAAAGCCAAGAATCGGAAGATCCTCACCGATATTCTCCACTATGAGAGATATGGTCAGAAAGAACCATAGCATCACCGACCAACTGTCTTCAACTAAGCATGCTAGTGTCTTGAAACGAGTGAAAAGAAGATGATTGAAGTCGAAAAGGATTTTCGAGCTAGACTTGCCAGAGTTGGAAAGTTGACGCGGGATGAAAGATTAACAGGAAAGAAGAATCTTTACCTTTCTGGAGGCAACATCAGCGCGCGCTTGGGAAAAAGCCTAAACTGCTGACAGAAACTGTTCGAAGAACCATATTCGAAGGCACGAGAAAAGTTGCTGATTCAATTAATCCATAGCCGTAGTCACTAAAAGATATTACCAAGCCTACTTATGTCTCCCGTATGAACAAGG
>JBGOZA010000046.1:0-7793 GCA_041480025.1 Bathyarchaeia archaeon
ATAATAAGCCCAATTCGGAAAGAGACTTGCTGGATTTGACGAGTGCTGACGCTAGATCATAGCGCGCTCTCAACATGAATACATCGTCATGTGTTTGAGCATGTCCCTCGTAATCATGTCTTCGTATTCGTTAAAGTGGAGAGCGAGCTCTCGATCACCAAATATTCCATACAAGATTCCTGTTCGCATGACGGGAAGTCTCCGCACTTTATTCTCAGCCATTGTTCTTACAGCGTTCTCGATTGTTTCATCTGGGTCGACTACAAGCAGAGGAGTTGACATGACTTCTGAAATCTTGACTTTAAGGGGGTCCGCTCCTTTAGCCATGACTTTTCGTACCAAGTCTTTCTCAGTTACTATACCTGATACTTGGTCTCTTTCTAGAACGATGAGATAGCCTCTTTTGTCCTCAGTCATAGTCTTGGAAGCTTCAAAAACGGATGCTTCTGCATGAATGGTTGCGATGCCCTTGTCCATGTAATCCTTAACTCTGTAAGTCATGTGCTGTCAAAGAAAGCATAGGGCCAGCTGTTTAATAAGAACATTTATCGACCATCTCTATGAGTTGGTCATGACCACTATGTTTAGTGCTACCGCTTGCAGGAGGAAAGCGATTTGGTTATTGTGACCGGGCACAGAGGCTGCGGAACAAAAGGTACTGGTACTATTGAGCCAGAGAACACGGTGCGATCCATCCTTAAGGCGATCAAGCTTGGTGCGGACCAAATTGAGATAGACGCACAATTGACTGCGGATCATCGCGTCGTGGTGATTCATGATGAAAACGTTGACAGGACGACTAATGGAAGCGGAAGAGTCGCCGGTTTTTCTTTTGAAAGTATAAGAAATCTCGATGCCGGACTTGGGGAAAGAATACCTACGTTGGAGGAAGTTATTGAGGCTGTGAAGGGGAAAGCGGTTCTTCAGATTGAACTCAAGGGCAGAGATGTACAAGACGAGGTAGTTAGGATAGTCAAGAAAATGGATATGGTTAATGAAGTTGTTTTGACATCCTTTAGGCATGCAGCCGTTATGAAAGCTAAGGCTCTTGACAAGAGACTTAGAACGGGCGTCCTCTTTCTATGCACCCCTATTGATTCCACTCAGCTAGCAACCAGTGCCAATGCCGATAATCTTCACCCGAATGTCGACTATGTTGACTCAGCAATGGTTGAATCAGCTCATAGAAGCGGTCTGAGAGTGTTTGTATGGAACGCTGACACGAAGGAGAAAGCAAAAGAGATGCTCGAGTATGGTGTTGACGGTATGGGCACTAACCGCCTTGACATTGTTCTCCCACTTACGAGATGCTGATGCCGTGTGATCTTGGCACAGGTGAACGTGCTCAGAAGCGTTCATTCATGTTAGTCGAAGCCACCGTGCAAGATGATAGGCCACTGCTATTGTTCCCGGGCGCGCGCTAATAATGATTATAACTGTTGAATGGTAGAGTCTTCAAGTCTGTGATAGTCTATGGTCGTTGTTATTGCGGTTGTGGCCGCTGGGAGAGGGAGAGGAAAGACATCTCTCATTGAATCAGTGACGAGGAAACTATCTGGCAAATATCGAGTATGGACAGTGAAACATGTTTCTGATTCATTTGACACAAAAGACAAGGATACTTGGAGACATTTGAAGGCAGGTGCTGAAGGATCTGTAGCTCTGGGAGCTGGCAGCTTAGTTGTTCTGCGATCTGGAGTGAACGAGTCGGTTGAGAGAGCTCTCGATGAAGTCCCACGTGATGTGGACCTAGTTCTTGTGGAAGGCTTCAAGGAATCAGTTCTGCCGAAGATATTGATCGCTCAATCTCTGAATGAGGCTGAAGAGCAGCTTGAGAGAATATCCAATGTGTTTGCGGTTTCAGGGCCTTTCGCAGATTTAGTCGCCAATAGCTCGGTAAAGGGCGTACCTGTACTCGGATCAGACAGTGTAACTGACAGAGTCGTCAGAATGGTGGTAGATGATCAGGCGAAAAGGTTACCAGGAATAGACTGTGAGAAATGTGGTTATTCTTCATGTAAAGAGATGGCTAACGCGATTTTGAATGGTGAAGCACTATTGAAAGACTGTCGGACTCTTCAGGTTTCTGATGTTGTCTTGTTGATAGACAGCAAGACAGTCTATTTGAGCGAGTTTCCCAAAAGAGTTGTTAGGAACGTCGTCCTTGGACTGGCAACTTCTCTGAAAGGTGTTGACTTGAAGAAGACTAAGAGAATAGTTCTTGAACTCAGAATATGAGCGATATGGTGTTGCCCCAAT
Source organism: Bathyarchaeia archaeon (assembly GCA_041480025.1). GTDB lineage: Archaea > Thermoproteota > Bathyarchaeia > RBG-16-48-13 > JBGOZA01. Next base: position 2,260 of record JBGOZA010000046.1, read on the forward strand.
CCTAAAACCTACTTGATTCTGTCGGTCTAGTTGCCAAGGAGGGGAGAGAATTCATAAGCAGCTTGAAAGTAAGGATGGCAATCATTAAACATTCTAAAGCGAATCTGAATGGTTGTTGAGAAACGAGAAGGCTTCACAAAAGAGTTTGGCGTATTGGCTCTTTTAGGAGCTTTCGCGATCTTCAGCTCAACAATGTCGAAGACACCGACATTATCTCTTTTCGCGAAGTATCTTGGCGCAACGCCAACACAAATCGGACTTATAGCCGCTTCGTCCACGGTCGTTGGAATAGTAACAAATGTTGCTGCGGGAGTTCTTTCAGACCTCTACGGAAGGAAGAAGCTAATCTTGGCATCGACCGTAGTCTTCGCAACTGCTCCTTTCTTCTACTTATTGGTAACTGATCCTTTGCAACTAATCCTAGTTCGACTATATCATGGACTAGCAACAGCTACATTTGCACCTGTTCTTTCAGCAACCATTGCTGACCTCTATGTCTCAAGAAGAGGTGAGATGATGTCGTTCGCGACGTCCGCACAGTATGTCGGAAGACTTTTGGCGCCAACTGTGGGTGGATTAGTCATATCTTTCCCTTTTCTGACTTCACAGACCGCGGGTTTTCAGGATGTGTATCTGATTTGTGGCGCGAGCGGTCTGGTCGCCTTAGGCTTGGCCTTTTCTCTGTTCTTGTTTCCAGCAGTTAAATCATCAACCATCAAGAGAAGAGGGGTCTTGGAGAATCCTCACGGAATGCCCCGCCAGAAGGGATTCTTATCCATAAGTTCAGCACTAGCTGCGTTGTACCTAAGTGTTGGACCAGTTGAGACATTCTTGCCTCTATATGCTCAGAGTCTAGGAATCTCCGCCTTTCAAATCGGTATTCTCTTGTCTACACAGAACGCGATGGTTCTTCTAGCGGGACCCTTCATCGGGCGTCTCTCGGATCGACTTGATCGTAGAAGATTTGTGATGACAGGCCTAGGAATAGTTGCATCAAGCATTGTCCTGATTTCTTTCTCAGGAACATTTCCTGTTCTGGCCTTGGTCATGATACTCTATGGGTCAGGTATGGCAATGACTTTGACATCTACACCACCCATGGTAGCGGAAATAGTTCCAAAAGAAATCTATGGAACTTCACTGGGAGCGCTCTCAACTATACAGGATGTGGGTCAGACTCTTGGGCCAATAGTTGCAGGTCTTGTCATCGGCTTCTCAGGACTGGGGTATTTCGGAGCATTCATTGTCATCGGAGGAGTAATAGGTGCGAATCTGGGAATCATAAACATTGGATTGATGCAACATAGGAGGAATAGCGTCTCATCTCGGAAAGACGAATGAACCAACTACTAGTAATGATGCCCACTTCCCTGACTTGATTCTTCAGCTCGCGCCTACAGATCATTTCCTTAGTTGACTCATCTCTTTGTCAACATCCGATAAGTCAAGTCGCGTAAGCTCTTCCGATGTAGGTATGCCTTGTTCATCCCATCCCATCATTGCATATGCTTTCTTTTTCTCTTCCATCAATTCCGATCTATTTGGCGCATTGCCTGTGAATGGACCAGTTGGGAGAGGAGTGTACCATTTCTGTGGGTTATCATCATCTTCATTTGGATTCCAAATCAAATCAGGCCCACCAAGCAGAATAGCTGCTCTCTGAATCTGAATGATGCTTCGTCCATTGAAGTTCATCCATTTCTCTTCATTCAGATCCCATCCTGTTATGGCGTTCAGAAATTCCCAGAGAATCTCTCCCCTGCCAGCACCAGTCATGTTGCAGAAGACGAGCGAATCCCCAATCGTTGCTGCTGCTTCAGAGACGGGGAACCTAGGAACTGATGTGTGATCTCCTCCCTGCACGGAAAGTGCGTAACCGAGATATGGAAAGTGACGCCCAGTCCTAATGCCATGAGCTCCAGGCTCAATGCCTTTGAACTGGACCGCATATGGCATGCAGTCGATATTCTTCATCTTGGAAATCTTTTTGGCTGCTCTGTAGGTTCCTTCAGCGAGAATATCACCGATAGATTTTCTGTAAGCTATGAGTTTGGCCAATTCACCCATAGCTTTTGCATCACCCCATTTTGGCTCAATTCCGTCGAGATCTTCTCTCGTTAGTATGCCTTTTTCGAATAGTTCAGCTGCGAAACCCATTGTGCCCGCACTATTGATACCACTGAGCCCTAGGTCATCTATCAATGCAGATGTGTACACTATCTCGTCAGTAGTAAAAATGCAAGTTTGTGCCGCAACATGCTGCAAGCTCATAGTCAGGGTTGTCTGTAATCGCCCCTTTGAATGGACCACTCTTTACGACTGCTAGTTTCATGCATGCTCTCGGACATCCATAGTCACTCCAATATCTTTTTACCCAGTTCCTGGTTTCAAAGTTGATGACACCGATTCTTTTGTCATCGTGCCATTCTTCCTGCCAGTTCCTGATGGGCTCGGATGAAGCCGTATTGCCTGTGGAGTATCCCATTGCACCGGTGCCCCAAAGATTGGATGCTTGACCAGCCAATGCCGTTTCATGCATTTTTGCTAACAAAGCTAGAAATTTCTCTCTATCATATACTTCTGGTAACGGTCCGGTGCCCTTCGCAACCAGAGCCTTCAAGTTCTTAGAGCCCATAACTGCCCCGTAACCACCGTAGCCTGCGGCATGAGACCATTTCTGCATTACAACCGCAGTCCTGACCTTGTTTTCTCCAGCAGGACCAATGTAAAGCATGCTCGGTTCTTTCCAGAGACCGTATCTTCCGTCTCTTTCTTTTAGAAGAGCCCTAACTTCCTTGTTTAGTATCTTGACTGTCTCCTTCCCATCCAGTCCCCAAAGTTTCTGTGCGTCCCGAATCTCGACTCTCCCGTCAGTGACTAGGACATAGACAGGCGATTCTGATCTGCCTTCAACGATGATGCCGTCAAAGCCTGCACATTTGAGCTCCATTGGAAATTCTCCGCCAACGGTTGAGCCAACTATTCCATTAGACGCTGGAGATTTTCCAGAGACACAGATTCTCATGCCAGGAATGTATCCCGTAACAGGTCCACTCAAGGTCAATAGGAGATTCTCAGGTCCCAATGGATCGGTGCTTCTCCAGTTCTTTCCTAACTGATCCCAGAGAATCTTCGCCGCTAATCCTCTACCACCAACGTACTTCCTAAGAACATCATCGTCAAGGCTTACTGTTGAAACGTCTGCTGTTGACAGATTTATTTTAGCGATTCTTCCAGCATATCCATACGGCATCTTAAACAAGCTCCTCCCCTTTCTCTCCAAAGAGGTTTACAGCCAGGTTGGGTGTAATTTCCTCAGGACTCTTAGAGTACAAATCAAAATCAACAGACAGCGTTCTAGTACTCTTGGTAAGAGCGCAGAAACGGGCTTTTTCACATATCTTAGCACATTCTGGGTCTCCGCCACAGAGATCACAGATAACGATGTGTTTCCTATTCGGATGCAAGTGAGGTACGTTCCCGGGACAAGCAGTAATACACAAGCCGCACGCAATGCATTTCCCATCATCAACGAGGACAGCACCAGTTTTCTCATCAACTGTCAAGGCTTTTGTAGGACATTTAGCCACGCAGGGATAGTTACTACATTGGGTGCAGAGATGAGGTACTTCAACTCCTGGAGTAAGCATGAACACTCTGACCCTTGATGCTTCAGGCCATATTCTTCCCTCGTGTTTGAGCGAACATACAACCTCGCAGAGCTTGCATCCTGAGCATTTCATATAATCCCTAAAAACCCAAGTCTTAGGGGGAACCATCTTCCTTTCCATATGATTCTTCTCCTTGTTACCAAAACTCAATTTCCAAGTAATTCTGTTATGTATTGTCTCTTGGTTCCGAGTAGCTCTCTGATAGGTAAATTATATGGACATCTTTTTTCACATGTTCCACATTGTACGCACGAATTAGCTTTTTCAAGACCTTCTTCGAGCTGTCTTCTGGTGCGCGAGTTCAGACCCATTCGTTTCACGGTTGATTCTGAACGCAGGACCGCTGAAATAGGTATGCCTTCAGGACACGGTTGGCAATAGTCACAACCTCGGCAGAACTGCCCTCCCAATTCCTTCAAGTCCTTCTCTATTAGCTTCTCTTCATCTGAGGTAAGGCGATAGGTCCCGGTAGCGACCGCAACATTCTTTTCCACTTCTTCTATGCTCTGCATCCCAGGAATCACCGTGTCGACATCATCTTTTGCCAAAAGAAACTTGAGCGCTGTGGAGGCATCGCTCAGAGCACCTCCAGCAAAAGGTTTCATTATTACCATGCCGACATTCATTTTCTGGCACAAAGGCAGAAGCTCAATCAATGGTTCTGGTGCCAGGTAATTGAGTTGGACTAGAATGGTCTCGAATATGTCCTCCTCGACAATCTGTTTTAGGACATCTATGTTATGACCAGTAATTCCGATATGATGTATTCTTCTTTGATCTTTTGCCTCGTAGAAAGCCTCAAGTGCTCCTCCGGGACCGGAGATTCTTTTCCACGATTCGATTGAGGAGACACCGTGTAACTGATAGACATCGACATGGTCTGTCTGGAGATTCATGAGACTGGTTTCAAGATCTTTGAAGACTTCTTCTCTTGTTTCAGCATGTGTCTTTGTGGCGAAAACAACGTTCTCTCTCACATCTTTGAGAGCCTTCCCAATTCTCTCCTCACTGACAGTGTATCCGATCGCAGTGTCATAGTAGTTTATTCCCAATTCGTAGCATCGACGCACAACGTGAATGGCTTGCTTCTCAGAGATTCTTTGGATTGGAATACCTCCGAAACCCAAGGTTTTCACTTTAAGACCCGTCTTACCAAGAATCTTCTCTCTTAGAACCATCTGATTCCTTACTTCCGACAATCTGAGAAACTTCGTAGACTACGAAGCATGATAATATATGAACCTATTCCTTGACTGCTCTGCAAAATCCAGTCACAATCAAGAGCCGAATAGACTCGGACGATACTGTTCGAGTTTGCGAGAATTATCTCACACATTCATTCTAAGGCTACTGCAATGACTCGAAATAGTTACCCATTCTCTTCATCCCTTCCACAATATCATCCATGCTGGTTGCGTAGGAGACTCTAATATGACCGCTTCCTCCAGGGCCGAAGGGTGTACCCGGCGTCAAACTGACGCCGTTCTCAAGTAATCCTCTTGAGATCTCTCGATCAGTTTTGCCGTAACTCGTAACATCTGGAAAGAGGTAGAAGGCACCCTGAGGCTCTGCACACTCGATTCTAGGAATTTCCCGCATTAGCTTGAGAATCGTCCGTCTTCTTCTACTATATTCATCAAGCATAGTCTTAACAGAGTCCTGTGGACCATTCAATGCTTCTGCGGCAGCATATTGAGCAAAACTTGCGGCGCAGGTTGTAGTATTCATTTGAATCTTAACCATGTTTGATATGATCTTCTCTGGTCCTACAGCATATCCCAGCCGCCATCCCGTCATTGCGTAGGTCTTCGAGAAGCCGTCCACGATAATTGTTCTTTCAGCCATGTCAGGCATTGAAGCTAT
>JBGOZA010000047.1:0-7729 GCA_041480025.1 Bathyarchaeia archaeon
CTGAGATTTGACTGGTCCAACTCCAGGAGCTTGTGTTTACCACAATTGATATCCTCTTGGCGTGCGTTCTAGGAATCTATCGTTTAGGTTAGGAGCTTGAACAGGGAAACTATTATGCAGTAGCGCGCGCTCACCTGACCGAAATGTCTGTATAGAGCGCACCCACAGAGCCAAACAGGCAAAAGATAGTGGCTGGTCAACTTGGATTTTGGCGGCTATTTTGAGAGATCTAGAAGGCGTTGGCAGAATCCAGAAATCATACTCGGCCGCATCGGTTTGAAGCCTGATTTTGCGTTTGTGGATGTTGGCTGTGGTAACGGTTTCTTCGCTATTCCTGCTGCGCAAATTGTCGGTGAGAATGGGACCATCTATGGCCTAGACATAAACACTAATGCAATTAGCAGTCTGAGAGAAACAGCTAGGAGAAGACAACTGAGAAATCTGGTCTTAAGGGTTGGTAGAGCGGAAGACACGGTTTTGTGTGAGTCCTGTGCTGACATTGTCTTCTTTGCTAATGACCTGCATGATTTTGAGGACCCGAACAAAGTTCTGGCGAATGCCATGAAAATGTTGAAGCCTAGTGGTCGGCTCGTTGATGTAGACTGGAAGAAGAAGAACATGATGATAACCGGCCCCCCACTGCAAATAAGGCTCAGTGAAGAAGAAGCAGGAATTCTGATCAGGACGAATGGGTTCGAGGTGGAAACGGTGGAGGAAGCAGGGCCTTATCACTACATGATTGTGGCAAAACGCGCTAAAGAACTCTGATTTCCTAAAGAGAAGTGTGCGTTATTCTTCAGTAGGTTAGCGCGCTTCACTAGAAAAAGGCAAAAAGCTTAGACTTTTAGAGTTGTTAGCATATTAGAGCGATTTATGACTGCCACAAGTTCTAAACCTTTCTTCAAACTCATAGATTGCATCCAGATTCCTGTGCCAAATCTTTCGGATGGTATTGACTTCTACGGGAAACGCTTGGGTCATAGCCTTATTTGGAGAACAGGTGAGGCTGCGGGGTTTAGATTGTCTGATTCGAATTCTGAACTGGTTATTTACACTCAGAACCGTGGTGTTGAAATAGATTGGCTGGTTGATTCGGTTGACGCAGCTGTTCTGAAATGGCGTGAATTGGGGGGAACAGTTGTTGCAGGCCCTTTTGATATCAGGATAGGGCGATGTGCAGTACTTCATGACCCGTGGGAAAACGAAATTGTGATACTTGACACAAGCAAAGGTGTTCTTGAAACGGATTCAGAAGGAAACGTGACGGGCGTAAAATCTAGAGATTAGCGCGTGCTTCCTGAAAAGAAATGCCATAAGTGTTCTTAGCGCGCGCTCATCCTCAGAGAAGGAATGAAAGAACCTCAGATGCTGGCGAGAAACGTATGAAAGTGCGTGCTATCCTTTCCCAACTAAGCTTCAAGTGATTCGTTGTGGGTTCTGAGTTATTCTTGCGACTGCTGTCGACCCTGCAAGAACACTGTTGTTGAGAAAAGTGAGCTCTTTTCCAGAATCTAGGACTATCTTTGTGTGCAGAGGCGTTATCTCCGTAACTGTGCCTTCACTTTGCATGTAAGTTGTGACCACTCGGTCACCTTGCACATATGGGAGACGACTAGGGATCGCATCTTCACGTGACTGAATCTTGGTAATCATAATTGTTCCTGAGGCTATTGCACTGTTAGGAATAGCCACGATGCCTGTGTCAGTTCTCACCCTTGTGATCATAGCACTTGTCTCAATTATTCTTCCCGGAATATTGTTTACGATTATGTCGTCTCCGACTCTGAATCCATGAGAACCGAAAACGAATATTCCTGAGAGAATGTTGCCAACGAATGTGGAGACTATAAGACTGATCGTTATCGAGGCAATTCCAGCCCCCGTCAAGAGGCTGTCTGGAGAAACTCCTATTTCACGCAATATTGCAAAAAACATGATCAGGAATGAGACGCAGCCCATGAAGAACTGGATGAATGTTGTGGGCAGTCCGCCCAGGTGTTCAGTCATCGCCTTTCTTGATCGTCTTACAAAAGACAGTATTATGAGCCAGAAGCCTATGATAAGCGAGATTCTGACAAGGTTGTCAGCAAAATCTGGGAAATTGGTAGAACTCTGTATGAATAGATCATAGGCGATAATTGCCCCTGCAGCAGATAACACTAGTAACACAACAATTATGGTTAGTCTCCTAAAAGAGCCGACAATATTCAGCAGACTTTGAACCCACCAGCAAGAGAGCTAGTCCAGTAATACGTCTATATATTTTTGACGTTCCCTGCGTGATCCGTGAAGCTGGAGCGCTAGCATGTGTGGTCCCGGTTCAGACCAGAAGAACAGCCACTATTCCGCTTAGAAAGACACCGTCAAAGGTCCCGGCTCCTCCTATGCTTGCGACTGGTGCTCCTAGACCAGAGATTGCGCCGAGGTTTGACAAATCTGCTCCTATTAGAGTGCCTAGAACACCTGAAACGTATGCAACTATCTTTGGTGCTCCTGACGGAAGAAGAATGGAAACCATGACGGCTGCTATTGGAGGAATCAGACTAGGTGTGACAATACCTACTCCCCTCACAGGTCTAGCAGCTAAATGCGTAACTATGGCTACAACCACAATGCCGGTCAAAGCGTATAATATGGCAGAACCAGACTTGTAGAGCAAGTAGGATGATACGAGTGAAGGTATCACAGCCCCGCCCAGATTGATGGCAATTGTGGTCATTCTCTCATTGTATTCAGCTCGTGGAATTCTGTACACCATCCCGAAGAAGGAGGTTCTTTCCTCCTTAACGATTGGCAATGTGCTTCTGAGTTTCATTATGGGAATATTGACGAAACTTCCCGCAAGCGTGGCGACGAGTATGAAGACGGTTGTGAATAGGCTGAAGCCAACCTCTCTGAAAGCGACGCCTACAACACCTATGAAGATCAAACCTACTGCCAAAGCAAGAATCGCCGATAAGACAGCAAGTATGAATAGACTGTGATGGAAATAGACGGTCCGTCTGTTCATCAATCTACATTCACGTGATTCTCGAGACTCTTATTCTTCGCCGTAATAGCGTGCTAGTTGAGTTGTTTTCCGCATTTGACGCATTTGTCACTGAGGGGTGCTTGAATGGTGTGGCATTTCTTGCATTCTACGACGAGTTGGTTACCGCAGTTTTGGCAGTAGTCTCCGAAGAATGTGGGTTTTCCACATTTTGGGCAGTTTGTTACAAGAGATAGTCCACAGCTGCTGCATCTCGCCCATCCCTCTTTGATTGGTGCACGACATTTTGGGCACCTGGTTTCCAGAGGATTGACTTTTCCACATACTGGACAGACATTTGAGTTCGGAGGAATCAGTTGACCGCAGTATTTACACGGATGCTTGTAGCCTGACATATCTGCTACCCCGCCTCATATTCTTGAGGCTTCACGATAAATTACTTTTGCATTGCCACGCGCGCCTTCTGCAAAAGCTTCTTATCAATCAAGCTAGCTGTTGAAAGGTGATTGAAATGTCGTTTATGCCATTCACCAAGAACTATGCAGACAACAGTACAGAAGCTGGCTTCACCTTCACATTCTTCTGCGACATCTGTCAAGACGGTTACAAGACAGGCTTCATCGAATCAAAGAACTATCGAAAAGCTGGTTTTCTAAGAGGATTGGGCAGAGCAGCATCAATTGCTTCCTCCCTCTCTGGACGAGGACTGGGATATGAGGCTGAAAGAGGTACTGATGTGATTGCTGAGAGATTCAATGGTATGAGTCCAGCATGGCAGAAAGAACATGAGGAAGCGTTCAAACTTGCTCAGAATGAAGCTATGGGTCATTTTCATAAATGTCCAAGATGCAGTAAATGGGTCGACGACTCATGCTGGAACGATGAGAGTGGTCTCTGCATAGAAGATGCACCCAGAGCTGCAACTGAGATTTCAGCCGCACGTGCCTCACAAATGAAGGAACAGATCTGGAAGAAGGCGGAGGGAACACAGCTCTTCAAAGGCGATATCAAACAAACACAGACAATCTGTCCTCAATGTGGTAAACCTGCAGGAGAAGGCAAATTCTGCAACAACTGCGGCGCTCCTCTAGGAATGCAGAAATGTCCAAGGTGCGGTGCATCAAACAACCTTGGCGTACGATTCTGCGGAGAATGCGGGAACAAACTATCCTAGAACCCATGAATCTCCAATAATCATCCTCCATATGACCATGTCGCGGAGGCATAAATTTGGAAGATGATGAAGCAAAGAAGCCAGTAATCGAGTGTCCAATGAGTTACACTCTCCTCGACTCTGAAGGAGGAGTTAATGCCTCAGGGGAATGCAGAGGAATCATTGACGCAGAATCCTTGACGGTCTCACCAGATTTCGGCGATGTATTGCCTGTTCAGCTGAGAGAAATACTTGAAGTAGATTCCCAAGACTACAAGATTGTTCTGCCCTTAGTCTCGAAGGAAAGGCTCGTCCTATTCAATCTTGGTTATTGTTACGAGGATTTCACGAGGGTCCTCTCCGACCTCAGAAATGAAGTGATCATTCATGACATGCTCATGAACGAGGCTGTCAAGAAGACTGACGTTGATATGGAATACATCTATTCTCAAGCTGGAAACGAAAGTCTACGAGGCACAGGGAAACTTCGCCTCTATGAGACAGGTCTAGTAGTTATTCCTCAGAAACATCAGGTCATCCGAATCCCATATAGCGACATCTCAAGTGTCTCCAAAGAAGACCTCAACATTAAGATCGCGCAAGAGTCTGATGAAGAATGGCTCTTCTCAAAACTTGCGGATGAACACGACCCGCTGATCAAAACCTTATCAGAATCTATCACTGAGCTTCAGCAAAAGACTGTCATAATCCTAAGAGACATACTACCGGAAACTGATTCCAGCTCGCTAAGGAGACTAGCAGTCCTAATGAGAGATGGCAAAGCTGCTAGACGAATAGACATAGACGCTATCAACCCGAGAGTGTGGTATAGTCTAGAGAAGAAGATGTCTAAGTCAGGATCAGGTGAGGCATACGCGTTCCTGAAGGATCTGGCCCAACAAGAAAGAATCAGTATAGGCATCAAACGTGGACTAGTAGGTGACCTAACAGGTGAATACATATGGTTCTTGATGCCAATCTATGGCGCTGGCTCCAAGCCTGGAAACGCTATTGCAATGGAAGCTGCGAACCTAGATGAAGAGACTGATGGAAAAGCCACATATTTCTTCAGAATAGTTGATCGAAAAGACTATGCCAAAAAGAGCATCCAGGAAATTGATCAAGCGGCAGACGCAGTCATGAAAACACTGAATCGTTGTATGCTTGACATAAACTTCAGAAGAGAACCCATCCATCTTCAAGATGAGAAGCTGGATGAACCTGCCTACATCAAGTACAAGATTGCATTGCAGAGGATCCCTTCGTTGAAGCTGCTTAGAGACATGTATATTGGAAGAGTAATCCACACTTCTCAGGAAAAATGGAGTAACGATGTCAGAGACCTACTCAACTTCAACGTGGAGACGCTTGATAGTTCCATTAAGTGGACAGGCAGCAGCTAGACAAGTCGTTCACGAAAAACACATCGCATATAGCGCGCGCGCTCGCTACGTAGTTTGGACATTGCCTATACTGTTTGTGACTGGAATTGCTAATCACTCACAGAAGAGGACTGGTTCATGCAGACTAGCGCTCTCTCTTCCATCACTGAAAGCGTGTGAAGACGTTTGCGCTTCGCTACGTCGCCAAGATCCTTGCCAAGTCCAGTAGTCTCAGATCGATTGTTTTCTCTGTCTTGCAGGAGTCCTTGAGGCTCATGCTCGTTACTTCACCTTTCTGTAGTACAACCAGCCTGCTTTTCTGCTGTTCAGATATTAGTTCAACCGCTTCTTCCGCGAACTGACAGGCGAGAAGTCTGCTTCTCGCAGATGGATCGCCCCCTCTCTGCGTGTAACCCAGAACGCTAAGCCTGACTTCTAAATCCGTACATTTCTCGATCTCATTCGCCAGTCTACGTGTGTCCCCAATTCCCTCCGCCGCAACGAGGATGACTGACTTCTTTCCTCTTTCCTTCATCTCTCTGACTGTTCTGAAGATTTCCTCATTCTCATATTTGACCTCTGGAATCAGGATCATTTCTGCTCCAGCTGCGAGTCCTACGGTAAGTGCTAGGAAACCTCTTGTTCGTCCCATGACCTCGACCATGAAGATTCTTTCAAGTGAGGCTGCCGTATCTCGGATCTTGTCAATTTCCGATATGGCAGTATTGACTGCCGTGTCGAATCCGATGGTTTCATCTGTTCCATATATGTCGTTGTCAATTGAGGCTGGGATTCCTATGACTGCTGTGTCAGTCTCTCTGCTTAGTTCAAGTGCTCCTTGAAGTGAGCCGTTGCCACCAATAACGACCAGACCGTCCACTTTGTTCAGTGCAAGAGTCTCAGCGGCTTTCTTGATTGCTTCCTTCTTTTTGAATTCAGGGCATCTGGATGTCTGAAGAATAGTTCCTCCCAAGTCCATTATTCCGCTAACTGAGCGGGGAGTTAGCTGTCCAAACGAGTTCGTGAGTAAGCCTTCCCACCCTTTTTCGAAGCCTAAAACTTTGAAGTTCTTTGAGTAGGCCAGACGTGTAACGCATCGTATAGTGGCGTTCATGCCTGGTGCGTCTCCGCCACTTGTGACTACGCCTATGGTCTTCAACAATGATTTCCTCGATTCGCAGAGACGCGCTGAGAATGTTTTAGCTTTTCTCTTAGCGCGCGCCTTGGGTCAAAGTCTGGCCCCCACCCTACCCACCCATCTGATGAGATGCTCTAGCATTAATACTACTTTTTGTTTTAGGTTATGTGTGTCGAGTGAAATCGAAATCATACCTTATTGCGAGGAGCAAATGCTTGAGATCCTTCAGCTCTGGGAAAGCCAATATCAAGCAGAGCTCTCGAATACGGGTGCTCTCCCAGCGCGCGCGCTCATACTACCTCATCGCAGCAACTTTTCTGGGCTGCGGAGTCCTTGCTTTCTTTATGCTTCGCGGTGAGCGGGCGGCGGAAAGAAGCACGTCCAAGCAGTCAAGTAGATTTATTGATGATATCAAGTCGGCGCTTAAGATTAAGGACGCGATGCTTATCATAGCTGCTCAAACCTTCATCTCCGGGGGGACAGGGATGAGTGTGATGACTACGTGGGTTCCACTGTTCATCAGAGATCCGTCTAAGGGCTTGGCTTGGACGTTTGGACGGCTGGGCTGGTCAGCTCTATCGCGATGAGCGGCGGCGTGATCGGGACAATCCTCTTTGGTAGGATAGGTGAGAGGACAGGCTACTTGAAGACTGCAATGTTCTCATTAGCTTTGACTACGGCTGCAATATTACTCCTTAACTTCGAAGACTCCTTCAACATCCTGGTGGTGCCACATCTCTTCATATTTTCCATGACAACCTTCAGTTTGACCTCAATTCTCCAAGCTCACATGGCTGAGGCCTCAACCACCGCTCAGAGAGAGATACTTCTAGGATTGTACTTTACAGTAGGCCAGGGTGTAAGCGCGCTATGGTCAACCCTTCTGGGATACCTTGTGGATTTGTTCTCCTACAAAGCCATCTGGGTCACAATGGTCTTCGCTGGGATTGGAGCTATGACGTGCCTAGTTACTGCCTATAGGATTTTCATTAAGAATAGGCAGCTAGAGACGAAGACCTAACACTACAACAACTCTTAGCGCTAGCGCATGCTACTTGTACGTGCGA
>JBGOZA010000048.1:0-7545 GCA_041480025.1 Bathyarchaeia archaeon
ATTTGCCTTGATTCAGAAGATCACGAGTCCTGAGGAATTCTTCGGCTTCAAAATGGGTTCTGAAAAGAAAATAGCCCGCTGGGACAAGCTCGTCGAGTATTTCAGAGTCCTAGCGAAGGAAAGCGACAAGATCTATGTCACTAACATGGGCCCTTCCACAGAGGGCAATCCCTTCCTCCTGGTCACGATTTCGTCCGTAGAGAACCTCAAGAATCTTGAAAGACTCAGAGAAGTGAACGCCAAAATCAGCGACCCAAGAGGACTCAGAGAAGATGAAATAGACTCCCTCATTGAGGAAGGAAGAGTGGTCATCTGTCAATCCATGAGTCTACACGCCTCCGAGATAGGAGGAACCCAGATGGCTCCAGAACTGGCATATGACCTCCTCAGCACTGACAATGAGGATGCTCGTAGAATATTGGACAATGTTGTCTTCCTTATGATTCCCTGCTTCAACCCTGACGGAGAGCTTATGGTGGCTGACTGGTACAACAGGTGGCTGGGAACAGAATATGAGGGATGCGGCCTCCCGTGGCTCTACCACAAATACGTTGGCCATGACAACAACCGCGACGCATTCATGATGGATATGGTCGAGTCCCAGTATGCCTCAAAGATACTCTTCAGAGACTGGCATCCCCAAGCCTATCAGGACCACCATCATATGGGGAGTTACGGAGCACGTCTCTTCGTAGCACCATACTGTGAGCCGATTCGTCCATACGCTGACCCACTCATATGGAGAGAACTCTCTTGGTACGGAGCACACATCGCCTACAAGCTTGAGCAAGGTGAAAAGACCGGCATCCTGAACAATGCCCAGTACGCGGGCTGGGGGCATTTCGGTTTCCACTGGATAGGAAACTATCACAACATCGCTAGCATGCTCACCGAATCTGCGAGTGCTAAACTAGCAACTTCCATCTATGTTCACCCTAACCAGCTCACAGGAGTAGCTGGAGGAGCATTGCGAGGGTTTCCAAAACACAAGCCCCAAACAAACTATCCACATCCATGGGCAGGAGGATGGTGGAAGCTCAGAGATATTGTTGAGCAGCAAAAGATCGCAGCATGGGCGCTCCTCGACTTGGCCGCAAGATACAGGGATACCATACTCAGAAACGCATACACGAAAGCAAAGAGACAGTCAGAGCAAGGTAAAGAACAATCACCCAAGGCATATGTCATTTCGTCTACTCAGCACGACCCCTTGACAGCTGAGAAGCTGATTGAGAAATTATGGATGCAAGGCATCGAGATCAAGAGAGCCCTACAGGAATTCACTGCAGACGGCTATGTCTATCCGAAAGGATCATGCGCCATATTCCTCGACCAACCAAAAATGGGACTGATCAGAAATCTTCTCGAGCGAACACTTTACCCGGACAATGCTTGGTCCAGAGAGGGAGACGGCTCACCAGTCCGTCCCTATGATACTGCCACTGACACGGTAGCTGAGTTCATGGGCGTCCGAGTCGATTCCGTCAATAGTATTACTAGTCAAAGCAGCTTCGAAACCGTCTCCAAACCAGAGAAGATTACTGGAAAACTCGTGGACACATCAGAATTCGGCTATATCTACGATTGTAGACTCAACGACAGCTACAAAGTCACAAACATCCTCCTCGCCAAAGGCATCAAGATAGCGAGGAGCAACGAAGCTGTAACAGTTGAGAACATAGTCTTTCCCCCAGGAGCATTCATTTCTTCTCCAGGGTCTGAAAAGGATCTAGAAGAAGCAGCTCAGAACTCTGGTGTGAACTTCTATCCTCTGAGAAAGATGGTTGAGAAGACTCGTGAAGTCAAGCCACTAAGGGTTGGAATGTATCAGCGTTACTGGGGCGGCAACATCGATGAAGGATGGACAAGATGGCTTCTAGAACAGTATAATTTCGGCTATTCAACGGTCATGGACAAAGGAATCAAGGAAGGAAATCTGGCTGAGAAATACGATGTTATAATATTGCCAAGCGACCCAGCTCAGCTCATCACCGGTGAAGACCTAGAAGAATACTATGCGAAGACTCAGAAATCCGTGCCCCTATGCCCACCAGAATATCAGAGTGGGATAGGCAAAGAAGGTGTTGACACGATTAAATCATTCGTCGAGGCTGGAGGAACTCTAGTCGCTCTGAACCAGTCCTGCGAATTCGCTGTTGACAAGCTTAAGCTGAGAGTCCTTAACGTGTTAAGAGACGTTAAATCAAAGGAGTTCTTCTGCCCAGGCTCAACGGTGAAAGTAGATGTCAATAATAATCATCCATTAGCCTATGGTATGCCAAAAAAGGCTCTCGCACTCTTCTGGAACAGTCTAGCCTTCAGCATCTTGCAATCAGAATCGAATGAGGACTATGAGATTGTGGCTCAGTATCCTGAAAGAGATCTTCTGCAAAGTGGTTGGCTCGTCGGCGAAGATAGACTCGGAGATCGAGCAGCAGTGATTTCAGCTAAGCTTGGCAAAGGAAAGGTTATCCTCTTTGGATTCCGCCCCCAACACAGAGCTCAGACCCATGGAACATTCAAACTATTCTTTAACGCTCTGATGGGCTAACCCTTCTTGGCGCGCTTAGGGGCTATCTAGTAAAGATGTGAGTGACGTCTCTCAAGTCTTCACCAAGAACCTGTATGTCGTCAATGTTACCCAGACCCTTCTCAGCTGCTCTCTGAATGTGAGAGACTTCATGAGGATCGATGCCCATTATTCGGCAAGCTGTAGCGTCCGTAGCGACAGGATCTTCACCTGCTATGATCAGATCCATCTGGATAGGAGTCCCATCTGATGGGCCAGCTCCCTCCATTCCAACGAAACCGTCAATCACCGTCAATCTGGATTTGAGCACAGAGTTGATGTCAACGATGACTTTGCTTATTCCCATTGAGTGGTATTTCGCTTTGAACTTGTCTGGAAGCAGACCAAACATATTCTTCATTCCAAGGGTAACCTTGGTGGACATGTGAGTCTTCAGCTTGGCCGCACTTATCACTGCGGACCCTGCCACGATACGCGGTACAGTGATGCTCTCAAGTCTTTCACCATTAAGAACAGGTAACTTCACTCTGTCCTTGACGTTCCGCAGATTAAGCCATTCAATACCGTTACGCCTGCACATTTCTGCCATACCAGTGGCTTCGAAGGCCTTGTTGGCATTCGTCATCGTTGCGTCTGACTCAACAACATAGATTTCGACGGGCAGATTCTTCAGTTTGTTTATGATTGCCTCAACAACAATCGGATCTGTGGTTGCACCGGTATCCCACGTCTTTGTTGTTATGAAGTTGACCTTGATGAGAACTCTCTTACAGTCTGAGAGCAGCTTTTCATAGTCCAATATCTGAAAGGCTCTATAGACCGGTTCGTGGCCTCTGCTTCATTTTATAACAGCGATTCTTGAAGTCTCCAAGTATCAGTTTCAACCTCGAAGATGTAGGGTGCCCAATCTCTTGCCCATGTGCGAGATTGCGAGAGATTGATGCAGACATGAGGTATGGCGTCTAGGTCTTCGATTAAAGTTTACCTTTTCTCTCCCGGCACTCCTTTCGAGTTAGCACACCAGAAATCTCTCTTTAGGAGCGCTCTTCCAGAGCGTCTTTCATTAATCCATTTTCTATGATATGAATCGTTGCTCAGCGTGTGTGGCAATGAATCATTCTGGAGCGTAACACGCTGCGTAAGATGTGGTCTTGATCTATGACTTGCCAAGAGTTGGAAATAAAAACTCTGAATTCAATTGATGAGATTGGAAGACAATCAATCAATTCACTTGGGTGTGATGGTTTCCATACCTATGAGTGGCTGAAGACTCTTGAGAAGGCTCAACCTTTCAGAATTCTTCCCCAGCATTTCATTGTCTCCGAAGATATGAGGCTGGAAGCTATTGCACTGTGTTTCCTCGAATATTCTTCGCAGTATCGTACAGTTGAGGAGCTTTTTCCATTTTCAAGAACTCTAAGAAGACTGGGTAGCCATTTCGGATTAGGTGAGAATCCTCCCTTGGTGTGCTACTCGCCCAGCTCCTTTCAAAGCAAAATTCTCTTTGCCGAATGCTCAAATCAAAGAGAGATTCTTCACTCACTATCAGAGAGAATAGATGATTTCTGTGCTGAGAACAAGATCTTGATGAGCTGCTTCCCATATGTGTCACAGTTCGACAAGCTTCTAATGAACAATCTGCCTGTTTTAGGCTACTTAGGCTCCCCAGTAGCAGACACCTACTACCTAGACATAGAGTGGCCAAGTTTCTTAGGTTATCTTGAGAGTCTCGGGTGCAACATGAGACATAACGTTCGTCGAGAGATAAGAAAGTGCAAGGATGAAGGGATAATAATTCAAAGAGAAGAAGATATCAAGAGACTGTCAGAGGAACTATCGCATCTATACAACAATCTTTACCAGAAGTACAATAGAGGCCGACTCTGTCCCTTGAATGACAAATTCTTCAATGGATTAGGCGATAATGGTGGTCAAAAAGTCAGGTTGATGACGGCTAGGAAGAATGGGAAACTAGTTGGATTCTGTATCTCTCTTTGCCATAGCCATACACTTGATGTTTTCATGACTGGCTTCGACTATGATTGTCGGACGAGGACGGACAGCACGTATTTCAACCTATGCTATTACAAGCAAATAGAGATGGCGATTGAAGAAGGCGTCAAGAAGATACATTTCAGGGGGGCTTCAGATGAGGCAAAACTTAGACGCGGATGCAGGAGAGAAAGAATGTACATGTACACCAAGATTCAGAACCCGATTCTAAGACCCATGATAACTCAATACGTGAGACTCATGAATAATATGCGTAACCGCGGCATGCGGATGCCTTCTTCGAACGTCCTAGCGAATCTAGCCATCTTCAACTAACGCGCGCTAGAGGCCGTCTAGGTGCGCGCTAATTCACTGTTCCAGTGAAGCGTTAACCTTAATCTCAACATTGTTTCGGAGAGCATTTGATATAGGGCAGCTTGCTTCACCGATTTTGGCCATCTCTTCAAACTTCGCGCTATCAATGTTCGGGACTACTCCCTTCACTGTCAACTCCATGGTTGTGACTTTCCACTTATCCCCTACCCGGTCAAAGGTGCATTCAGCTGTCACGTCTAGTCTGGTCGGGGGCGTCCTGTTATCTGCCAAGGTTCCTGAAAGGGCCATTGCATAGCAGCTTGCGTGTGCTGCAGCAAGCAGTTCCTCAGGGCTAGTCTTTCCGTCGGATTGCTCGGTTCTTGATGCCCACGTGACATTTGTCTCGGGCAGTGAACGAGTTCCGAATCGTACTTTTCCAGATCCTCTGATCAGATCATTCTTCCATGTAACATCTGCTCTTCTCTTCGCTACCACATCTAGTCGCCAATAGGCATACAGGAGTTCTCGGCAAGTTTAATCTTTCTTTGTGCGGGCTACAAATGAAGCAGCAAATTCAGCGTATTGTTAGTTGACGTGGCTGGTGACGACGTTTAGTTTTCCTCGGGGTGAACGAGGAATATCATCAACAAAATCGACTTCGATACCCATCTTGTCTATTCCCGTTACTTCGGGCAAACCACTGACGATGTTGCTTTTCAGAGTCTTTGCTACTTCTTCCTCGTCAACTTCAGCACTTGTTTTCTTGACGAGTATTTTCATGCTGGTCTTTGTTTCCTGAATAACCTGGTACTGGTCAATTTCCCTATCCAGTTTGAATGCGCCCAGGAGCTCAATGAACCTCATAGGTGTAATGACTTTGTCATCAGGGAAGACCAGGCAGGAGTTGCTTCTTCCTTGGACAACTTTCATCATTGGAAGACTTATTCCACATCCGCATTCATCATCAGTTCTCATTCCAATGTCTTCCACATTGTATCTGATGATAGGGAAGGCATAGTTGAAGAGGCTCGTATAGACTATCTCGCCCTCCTCTTCTAGACCAGTCTCTTCTCCGTCTTTGTCAACGAACTGTGTAATCACTGAATCAATGTCAAGGTGATACCCATTCCGTTCCTTGCATTGCCACGCTGATCTATCTATCTCAGTGCATCCGAATTGATCATAATACGGTGCACCGAAAGCTTTCTCAATGTACTCGATAGAAGATTTGTCGACTAGTTCGCCTGATCCAAAGATTATCCTTGGATGTATCCGGTTATTGCCTCTGATACGCTCCTCCTTGGCAATGAGGTTCAGAGAATTCGGAAACCCATCCAGTACGTCTGGGTTCATTCCCGCAACAGTCTCATATTGAATGGTTCTGGGCAATAGCACTGGCACAATTACTCGATAGTATATGCGAAGAAATTTCTGAACCCTATTCTCGCCCGATGAATACTGAGGATCAATGACTGCGACCCATCTATCTCTGGTCTTCTGCCCACACGTAATATTCGCTCTGAGATAGATTGCTTTGCGCCAAGAATCTTCCGTCGAATTGATGTACATCTTGAATGGTTGACCAGTCGAACCACCTGTGCTGATCGTCTTCAATGAGTCTGGAGAATATTGTTTCGAGATCAAGTCTTCAGCTGGATACTTCTTCATCATTCTCTTGGTTACTATTGGTATCTTGTTGAGATCGCCTACACCCTTGATGTCGCTGGGGTGGAGACCTGCAGACTTGAATAGTTCGCGGTAGAAGGTGACGTTTTCATAAGCACTACTGATGACGCTTCGAACTCTCTTGTCCTGGAACTCTTGAATCTCAGCCCTACTCCAGTTGAGTCTTCGCTGACTCTGAAGAAGGAACTCGACTAGTTCAAAACTACTTGGCTTCAAGCGTCCACAGTCACTTCAGTACAGGATTCTCTGGGGATTTTCGATAGATATCCAGCCTTAAAGGTATATGGATGATGGAGGAAACCACAGTATGATACGTAATAGATGAGAAGAACATAGAAGAGAACGAAGTAGCAACTCTACTTTCTTGTCGGCTCAGACCTCTTTTGAATAACATGAGGGTGTCTACTGATTCATTGTCAAGAACCTCTTTATTATTGGTCTACTACATTATCTATTGCGTCATCAGAAAGTAAGGTTGATTGGAACCAATATGTCTCTTCCACTAATCGAACGAACTGAAAAAGAGATTGCGCAGGCCATCAAGCGCAAAGTTCAATCATTGAATGATGTTAGGAGCTGTCATCAGATCAGTGTGCGTACACTTGGAAGAAGATACGATGTATCAATGCATGTTTCACTAGATCGGAACCTCAGTTTTGAAGATGTTCACAAGATTTCCTCAAAGATTGAGAGAGAGGTGAGAGCAATGATCCCTAATGCTCGGGTCACGGTTCATACAGAACCAGTCGGGACGAATAGACATGATGTTTGGCAACTTGTTAAGGACATATCTGAGAAACAGCCAGGTTCAAGAGGTGTCCATAACATACATATTCAAGAGGTTGAAGGAAAGATCTATCTAGACTTCCATTTGGAAGTTGCGGCCAATATGGTCTTGAAGCAAGCTCACGAAGTTGCGGATCAGGTTGAGCATAAACTGAAAGAATCAGACAAGACAATCGCCGGGATTACCGTACATATTGAAAGTGCATCAGACATAATCTCTAGAGAACTGACAGAAA
>JBGOZA010000049.1:0-7526 GCA_041480025.1 Bathyarchaeia archaeon
CATGGACGCTGGAGGGTTCCTAGGTCCAATAGTCTCAATGCTAATCTACTCAACCCTCGGTTCTCAAGCAGCCTTCCTATCAGGCGTAGCAATTAAAGCACTGAACATTTCTCTCTTCGTCTTGATGAAGAATCTGGGATCAGAAAAGCGCACGCGCTAATCATTGGCATACCTCAGCACCTCAAGTGGGATTATTCCATATATTGTATGTTAGCGCGCGCTATTCGTTTTTATGGTAGATTCATCATCATCTACCTAGGGCTATTTGAACTTGAACAGAGTAAGGGTTGGAAGCCTCAGTCATAATCCAGCAGTTCACAGAATGCTCAGAACAGTCTCAGAACAAGAAGGGTTCCACTTCTGCGTAGACGTCGACAGACCCACTGAGAAGACTGCTCATAATCTGGCGGAATTCATCTCAATCATCAAGACAGTTGAACCAAAATCCATTGAGTTTCATTTGAAGCGAGGCGACTTTGAGAACTGGTTCGCCAAAATAATCGGTGACAATACACTATCTGCCAGAACGGCAAAGATTGGAAAAGACAAGAACGGAGAAGAACTGAGAAACATAGTCTCCAACGTCGTAACGAAGCGTTACGATGAGCTCAGAAGAAAAGACCCAGCATACACTATTGAACATACTCATGGATGAAGCGCGCGCTGATTCTTCTTTGTTCCCAGTCTTTCTGAAGTAGAGAATATATTACTTCATCATGAAATCGTCCTTTGTAGTAGCAGTGATCCCTCAACAATCCCTCCTTCAAGAAACCAGATCTCTCCAACAGCCTTATCGATCTTGAATTCTCTGAATCAGCGGTAGCCGCAATTCTGTTGAGATTCATCCGCTCGAAGCCATATCTGGTCAAAGCTCCAACAGCTTCCGTCATAATTCCCTTGCCCCAATATGCTTTCTCAAGATCATATCCGATCTCCGCACTATGGTCGATTTTGCTCAGATTGTGGTATCCCAATGTTCCAACGAGTTCGCCAGTCTCTTTCAACATAATGCCGAGTCTGAAGCGTGTCGGTCTGCCTGGTTCAATGAACTTCTTGTAGAAATCTATCACTCCTTCTCGTTCAAGTTTCTGATAGGATGAATACATGTTCACATCTTCATCACTGAAATGACGAAGAAGGAAGTCTGTATCCTTAAGAGATAGGGGTCGAAGAATGAGTCGCTTAGTCTCGAGTCTTGGTGTGTCAAGAGTTTCCTCTTCCATACCTGATCACATGAACTGTACCAATGTATCAATACTTGAGAATATTCGTCCCCCGTATTGGGCAACTGATCTGCGGGCGCTAATTGGTCTCCAAGATTAGTAGCGCGTACGTTCTAAGAGCGTTCATTCGGCTTCGGAGATGAAGTCTTCAAATGATTTGCTCTCAAGAAATCTGTCCCACAACGTGACATTGACTGTTTGACCTTGGCAGTTAATCGCTACGCTCCATTCTACGCCGCTGTGCTTCTTAGTGCCAATCCCATAGTCTATGATGCCATCGATGTAGTCGCGTATCATTTCGGAAAAGACGATTCGAGCAAGATACTCAGGATTGTTCCAACAACTCTTACTCCGTCGGAGCGCTCTGCAGACAACGTTCCGTATATTGTAGCCTTCACATTCTGTGTAAAGCCATACATTTTCGTCTTCTATGTGTACTTGGCCTTTCACACCCATTCATACTCACCCCTTCAACACCGTGTTCATGCAGCTTTGGTTTGAGCTTAATCCCTTGAGCGCTTACCCCCCCCCGAACTCCGGACGCTGAGGTTTGGTCTTCTTTCTTCTTTTGTCGGGTTTAAATGGATGCTCTAGAATAGTGAGTTTTACCTCGTCCCGATGTTTCTTTCATATATGTTTGTTGAGCTGCTCTTCACTTGCAAAAATCTCATGACAGAATTTGCGTTTCAGGGGCAACTCTTCCACTCAGCAGATCTAAAAAGAAGATAGGGTTCTGGCGCGCACTGGAAAAAAGCGCACCTTAAATAGCAAGGTGCCTATTAATGGGACAGCATACAAGATTGTTTTTCACGGCCTTTTGTCTTGAGAACTAACTGCTTGTAGAGCTCTGCTGAATAGAGGTGAAAAGGGAATGGGTTTTGGTGGAAATAGTTACGGTCCTAGAACTATGCATAAAGCAACTTGCAGTGACTGTAAGAAGGAATGTGAGGTTCCTTTTGTGCCCAAAGAAGGGCGGCCAGTGTATTGTAGGGATTGTTATGCAAAGCATCGAGTCTTCTAAGGGTCAATTCTAGATCAAGATTCTTGAAAAAGCTTTTTTTCTTCTTTTTTTGCGAGTATTTTAGTGCGCTAGAAAAATCTATGTAGACAATAGGTCTTCATCAGGAGAAGGCGAGGCCTAATCCGTAGTTTGCGTAGTTGGGACGACAGTAATTTCCTCAGTGTGAATCTGTGTAACTGATATTGCGCCGTTTCTTCCAATTCTCAATTGCTGTTCGCCACCGAAACTAGAGACATAGCAGTTCTCGATCTCAACATTGTCTCCAACATGGAGCGCCTCTATCTGGTCGTTCCATAGACTAAGTCTTATTGTGCCAGTGTCATCAGAAATCTTGGCATTGGAGACAAAGCACTGGTTCCCATACTCTGTAGTAACAAGCTTCCTTGGTGGAATCTCGTCTATCCGAGCGCCAATACTGACTTTCTTCATTCCAAACCTTAACTCTTCGATGTTCCTTCTTTGATTGCTAGCGCGCGCCCTCTCTGTGAAGCGGTAAGGCACTGGAAAATCTTCAACAAGTCTTCTTAGAAGACCGGGGTCCGAGACTAGATCCAAAGTCAGGGGAAACTGTGATACTACCTTGCCCTCTCTTGTCAAAAGAAACATGTGGGAAACTTTGTTATCTCTTCTATATGTTATCTCAAGGGCCCCAAGATGCTGTGGTCCATTCTTGTAAGCTTCGACCATAGCGTTTGTTAATGATAACGGGTCCAGACCATGTTTTAGCGCTATGAGAACGATGGATCGTGGTTCAGTCCGGGCTCTTGCTCTACCTCTAACCTTGTCTTCGTTGAAAAGTCCGTATGATAGGCTCATCAATGATCAAGAAGCTCCGAAGACGGACATATCCAAGTTCAGGCGGCCACTCATTCGAAGTGATTCCAACTGGTTAGGCTTGTAACGATATGTTATGTCTCCCCTTATATCACTCTGAAAGTCCCAGGGAGAGACCAGGACAAAATCATTAACTCTTATCCAGACTCTACGCTTCATCTTGCCTCTTATCCGGCATAGACGAGTGAACCCGTCTAGGCACTTAACCATGATTTTGTCGTAGCCGAGCATTTTTTCTGCTCTGCCAAGAACCTCGAAGTCGTAAGGTAATCTGACAGATATTTCTGATTCATTGACTACTTTTCTCTTTCCCAAACTTGTTCCTCTTAGCTAGAAGAGCGTTCAATAATTCGCCGGATAAGCCAGCAAAATACAGAAAACTCGACTGTATTATGGGGAGTGAAGCTTAAAAGTGTTCTTAAAGCGTAGCGCGCGACCGGAAAGACTTAGAAGACCCCTCGGTCATTCCTTTAACTTGAACAGAGTTCTGATTGAGATTAGTCTGTAAGAAGGAAAAACGAATGGGTTCAGAGTATTCAGAATTAGCCGGACAGAGAGTTCTCATCCTTAGAGAAGGATCCACTCGAAGAACCGGCAAAGATGTCCAGTCTGCGAACATATCGGCAGCGATGATTGTCGCTGACGTGGTGAAGGCAACACTGGGTCCTCGTGGAATGGATAAGATGCTCGTAAGCTCTCTTGGTGACGCGACCATATCCAATGATGGGCATGAGATACTGAAAGAAATAGATGTTCAGCATCCAGCTGCGAAGATGATTGTTGAGGTAGCAAAAACCCAGGACGATGAAGTGGGAGATGGGACAACAACCGCTGTCATCTTGTCTGGTGAGTTGCTCAAGAATGCAGCGGACCTTCTGGACAAGGGGATTCATCCGACAATGATCGTGAGTGGTTACCGAAAAGCGGCGGATGAGGCTCTTAAGATCCTAAAGGCACTCGCGGTGCCGATTAATCTGAATGACCATGAGGCTTTGAAGAAGATCGCTGTGACATCGATGAGGGGCAAAGTCATCGGGCCCTCGCGAGACCTTTTTTCAGCGACAGCTATTGATGCGGTGATGCAGATCGCAGAGAAAAAAGACGGGAAGATGACTGCTGACATAGACGATATTCAGATTGTTAAGAAGGCTGGCAAGAACCTGCTCGACACGCAGGTTATCCAAGGCATAATAGTTGACAAGGAAGTTGTTCACCCAGAAATGCCCAAGACCGTCAATGATGCGCGGATTGCTCTTCTGGATTCGGCATTAGAGATTGAGAAGACTCAGATGGACGCAGAGATCCGAATCCATAACCCGTTGGAGATGAAAGGCTATCTAGACGAAGAGTCTAGCATGCTCAAAGACATGGTACATCAGATTGCAAAAACAGGAGCTAACGTGTTGATATGCCAGAAAGGCATCGATGACGCCGCCCAAGACTTCCTGGCCGACGCAGGAATCATGGCTGTCAGACGAATCAAAGCTTCTGACATGGAGAAGTTAGCAAAAGCCACTGGAGGAAGAATTGCCACCACCCTCAATGAGCTTTCGTCCATAGACTTGGGTTTCGCCAAGATTGCTGAGGAGCGCAAAATCGGTGAAGACAAGATGGTCTTCATCGAAGGCTGCAAGAACCCTAAGGCAGTATCGATACTTATCAGAGCTGGGATGGAAAGACTTGTTGATGAGGCGGAAAGATCGCTGCATGATGCTCTATTCGTGGTAGTGGACATCGTTAAGGACAACAAGATTGTGGCAGGCGGAGGAGCCATTGAGGAGGAAATGTCTCACAGACTTCGTGCATATGCTACTGATATCGGTGGAAGAGAGCAACTTGCCATCGAGCGTTTTGCAGACTCTCTGGAGATAGTTCCCACAACTCTTGCGGAGAACGCTGGCCTAAATGTCATAGACATTTTAGTCGCCATCCGTTCCGCTCATGAAAAAAGCAGAGGCAAATGGATGGGTGTGAACGCCTTCACGGGGGAGATTGGTGACATGATGAAGGAAGGAGTGATCGAGCCGTTAAGCGTTAAGGTGCAAGAGATGAAGAGCGCGGTGGAAGTTGTCACCATGATTCTACGCATCGACGACGTTATTGCCGCTGCGAAGGCGCCTCCTATGCCTTCCAAAGGCGGTATGCCAGAGTACTAGAATGGAAAGCTGAGAGACCTGAGGTGCAAAGGCGCACGCAGAAACATCGAACGCTCACTTGTGAGACCGTTTGCTGATAGACACTTAGTGGAGGTGAAGGAGAAATATCAGAAACAAAACCGATTTGGATCAGTGAAGCGCTTTGGATGAAACTAAGGAAAGTCGTCGCGAACCATGATTTTAGTCTTGACGATTTAGTCGAGTCAATTCTGAACGACGTTGATCTAGAGAACTATGCGAAAGAACTTGCCTCCAAAGCCCAGGAAGGCAACAATGTAGAAGAAAGAGCAGTAGAAGAGACTAAGGAAGAGGCAGCAGAAGAGGCAGGTGATGACGCAGAAGATGAGGAAGAGGCAGCAGAAGAGGCAGATGACGAAGCTGAAAACAAATACTAGAACGCAGCGCGCGCGTGTGGCTAGATTCCTTCATTCCAGAGTTGAAGCTATGAGGCTTTTTCAGAAGGTTCTCCACTAGCGATTATCATCGATACTCTTGCGATAACGCGCGCATTCTGTTAGTCCTATCTTCTCGTTTTAACGCACGCGCGGTATTGGCGTGCGCTGATGTCATGATGTTTCAGAGATTGATTTCGTAGTGACTGAAGAATATATGCTTCAAGCTCTCGACAAAAAAGAAGTATGCCGCTATTATTCCTAGGATTAGTACAAAGAACCAAAGGGGAAAACTTGTGAACTCGAAGACCGATCCAACAGGAGAATACACTACGAGGAGGGTGATTGATATCATGATAGCTGAGGCAACAGCTAATAGTCTGCTTGGTTTTGATTCATAGAACTTCCTTCTTGTTCTAATGGAGAATGTGACCAAGATCTCTGATATTACTGACTCGATGAACCAGCCTGTCCGGAAAAGTCCTGGACCACTATACAGGAAATAGACAAGAAAGAATATGGTCACGAAGTCGAAGATGGAGCTAATTAGTCCAAAGAATAGCACGAATCTAGCTATCAACTTTATACTCCACCTCTTGGGGGCTCTTAGACCTTCTTCGTCTAGGGTGTCAGTTGATATTGTGAGTAAAGGCGCGTCGGTTAGTAGGTTCGTCAAGAGTATTTGAGAAGGAAGAAGTAGTATGAATGGGAGGAAGAGGGATCCCAACGCCACTGTGATCATGTTTCCAAAACTTGCGCTCGTAGTATTCATGATATACTTGATCATGTTGCCAAAGGCCTTTCTGCCTTCAACTACCCCGTCGGCAATCGCATCTAGACTCTTCTCGAGAAGGATTATTGACGCAGCTTCCTTAGCGACTTGAACGCCAGAGTCAACTGATATTCCTGCGTCCGCCAGTTTCAAGGCTGGAGCATCGTTGACCCCATCACCAAGAAATCCGACCACATGATTATTCTTCTTCAGAGCGCTGACTATCGCGTATTTCTGATCCGGGGTAACGCGCCCAAAAACATCGTAGTCTTCAACTAACTTGCGTAGCTCGCCTTCCTCCTTGTTTTCAATATCCGCACCCGTGAGTACTCTACCTCGAATGTCAATTCCTACCTTTTTGCAGACATCAGCTGTAACAAAAGGGTCATCTCCGCTCAGAACTTTTAGCTTAACACCAAGTGACTTCAGTCGGGCAATTGCGCTGGCAGCATCCTCTTTAGGCGGATCGTCCAGGACAACAAACCCAACGAATGTTAGATTTGATTCGTCTTCTATTGAATAGTCTGGCTTGTTATCGGTTTCCTTGTAAGCCAGAGCTATTAGCCTGCTCCCAGACTGACTATATTTCTCGGTCAGGGAGACTATTTCCTTGTTCATCTCCGTCAATGGCTGAGTTTCAGCCTCATTTCCTACTCTGGTCGATATGCTTAGAATTGATTCAGGTGCACCTTTTGAAATTAGGATTCTATGGCCATTGCCTTCAACTACTATGCTCATACGTCTCCTGTTGGCTTGAAAGGGAATTTCATGGATGCGTTTAAGATCGGTGAGGCTCGACTCTTGAAATCCTTTTTTCCTTGCGTGGTTCCAGATCGCAACGTCAATAGGGTTGCCAAGTATCCTGTCGCCTTCAACTATTGCCGTGTTGCACAGAAGCGCGTACTTGACTAATTCGAATTGGGAGTTGCCTTCGGGATCCACTATGTCTTGAACATTGATCTCATTTTGAGTCAGGGTTCCAGTCTTGTCCGTGCAGAGTATGTCAACGTTTCCCACATCCTCTATCGCTTCAAGTCTCTTCACAACGACCTTTTTCTTGACGAGCCTGAGTGCTCCCTCAGATAATCCAACCGTGATTATGACTGGCAGGGCCTCGGGTATGATGCC
>JBGOZA010000050.1:0-7439 GCA_041480025.1 Bathyarchaeia archaeon
CTACTTCTGTGTTAGTCGCTAATCCTGCTCCTATGAGGGATGCTATAGAGATATGTGTCCCAGACAATGGAAGACCATACAACGTTCCCACAATATTCAAGGCCACTATTATTACCTGAGTACCAATAGCGGAGACAATTGAGAGCCTAGCTATTCTGAGCCCTGCTGTAATTAGAACACGTCGACCAAGCGTCAACAAACCCACCATCAAAAATACTCCGCCAAAAGCACGAGACAGTACGGGTTGTTCTAATGTTGCACTCAAGAATGATGTAGCATTGCCTACGTTGTTTGCGCCTTGCCAAAACTCTTGGGCTAAAGCACAAACAATGAGGATGAGAATCGCTTTTCGAGACTCACTCGCCTCTCCGTGATTCTTGCTGAACCTTGACAAAGGCTTCATGATAAGATAGCTTGAAACTAGGCCTATTATGGGGGACAGTAACCAACTTAGGAATATTGTGTTGAGCTTAGGCCAATTGAGGGATCCTGAAATGATTCCATACCCTATCACGGCGCCTACCGTTGAATGTGAGGTTGAGACTGGCCAACCAGAATATGAGACGATTGTGAGCCAAGTCGCGGTTGCTGCCACTATGGTCAGTCCAGTCTGAGTTGAGGCAGGAATTGTTAAGAGCCCTTTTCCTATGGTTTCCTCTACAATAGATCCATACGCGATAGCGCCGATACAAGTTGCGATTGCACCAATCAAGGCTAGACGATTTATGGAGATTTGCGTGCCTGACGCAGCTATCATCATTGTTTCGTCGTTCGCCCCTATTCCCCACGCGATGTAGGCAGCAAGTGCGAAGAGAACGGGGATTTCGAAGCCACTGCCTGCCAAACTGTATCTCAGTCTACTGATTTGAGGATGAATAAAAAGGGGTTCTATATAACACATATAGAGTATTGAGGGTTGCAGGAGATAGTTGATCCACTCTGCGCGAGCTCAGATCATGGTTATTGGCACTTTAGAATCTAAGCCTTCTTCTTACCCGCACTTGTCTCCGTTCTCCGTAGATGGTCAGTGTCATGAAGAGAGCTACAGGCGTGATGAAGAGAACAGAGGCTTGAAGATACGTTTCCATACTAACAAGAGTCGTGGAAAGCAAAAATAAGATCTATGAAAATCAATTAGAGAAATAATGTCTCACGCGCTACATAATTGATTCCGCGGCTCCGATTGCAGCGCAGAATCCACCGTTGACTGGGATGCAGAACTTCATGTGGAACAACTTCATCACATTCTCTATACAATCAGCTATTCTCTTGCTCTGTATCAAGTTTCCAACAAAGACAATGTCTTCTTCAAGGTGATAGGCTCTGGCAGCCATGGAGGCAACGACTCCTATCACTTCAGAGACCATATTGAAGATGGCTGCTGCAACATCATTCTCATCTGAGTCAACATCAAGTTTCTTGAAGTTAGAGGCTGTAGCATCCTGCGGCAGCATTCCTACAGGTCCTCCTTCGACGTCTGCCACAGTCAGATCAATGTTGTTTGTGTCGCCCATGTTCGCCATCTCTTCCAGATCCTTGAATCCGTTCTTGCCAAGCATCCGTTTTCCTAGGCCTTCTATTGTTCCTCCACCAACTGCAGTTCCACCGATGTGCTCAATCTTTCTATCGTCATCAGATGCAACAATGAGAGAAGTGCCTGTTCCCATGCTCACGACGAGAGCTTTCCTCTTTCCAGACAACTTGAGTGCACCTAGTCCAACTGCTTTGATCTCATCTACTCGAGTAGTTGGCAACCCTAGAATAGTGTCACCGATTAAACGGGCTCCGCCACCAGTCACGGCCACCACTAGTACATCTTCAAGTCCTTTACCAACATCTGAAACAACAGCTCCTAGAACAAGCTGAGCTGACACTGAAGCATCACCAGTCAACACCGTCTTCATTCCGAGGATCTTCGATTTGGTGACTGCAACGGCCTTGGTCATGCTCGAGCCAATGTCAATACCTATGACTAATCGTTTCAGATGACTTATCTCCAGCTTTTTTCCTCGCTATTCAACTGTCTTCTTCCTTCGCAGGAAAACCATCGTCAATAAACCATAGATGATCACTATGACTGAAGCGATTAGAATCAGGTTCTTGACCCAAAATGCGGCGAATAACGTCTCAGAAAACATCAGATCGCCAAGGGGGGTAAACAAGACGATGACATACAGAGCAGCCAGAATCATGGAAACTATGATTGTGGACTTGAGTGTTGCTGTAGAACTCCCCCATGTTATTTCCCTGTACCCGTTTCCTCTCGCGCCGAGTAGAGGCTTCGTTGCTCTGAGTAGAGCAGGCATGACAGGAATAACAAAAGGAATCATTGTAACAACCCAGAAGAATGTCAGACCCAGAACTGCGCCTATCTTGACATCTGTTGCCCAAGATGACCAGATGGGAAAAACCAGCGAGAAATAGCCAACAACTCCCAGAGCCGCTATCAGGTTCCCAATGGTTAGCGATATGAAACTAGTGATTACAAAAGCGCCCCACGTGGAATATTTCCTCCCAAACCATCCCAGAAGGTAGAAGCCTACAAAGTTCGCTGGAACACCCGCGATGAGACTCAAGAGAGGAGTGGTATTGGCGAAGCCAGTTATGGCTTCTGCTACAAAAGTCCCAATAGCAGCTCCCATCCCACCTACGATGGGGCCATATACTAAAGCAAAAAAGGCAGGTATTAGAACTCCTGGCCTAAACTGTCCTACACCCCAAGGTGTAGGAATAGACGCTGTCAAGGCTATTGCTACAACATAGAGTGCAGCAGAAATAGATATCATCGAAAGCCTAGAGGCAATAGACACAGCCTCTTTTCTCTTACCGGTTTCCACTTAGGAATCACACCTTTGTCTGAGTTACTAGGACTTCAAAGTATGCCATCCATATTAAGATGCTCACTGAACAAAACCATATGCCGAATCAGAGTGCAAGTATTGCTCACTTGTCTCGGGTTACTACTGACTTTGCTTATCTTCCAACACTTCGTATTTCACAACGTTTCCGCGCGAATCGAAGACTGCTAGGCTAGACATTGTCTCATATGGGTACGCAGCGATAATCATTAGTCTTCCATAGAAATTGTTCATGTCAGGCACAGATGGTTTGAGGACTCCTGAGGGATGTGAGTGGGCTGTGCCCATGATGGAGAAATCCATTGGAAGCATATGCGTTGGGAAATTTGAGAAACCTGCGCCGTGAACGGCCAAAGGGGGAACTTCTATTCCGTCGATTACTATCCTATCTTGACTGTTCTTTCCAGTAAGAAGAAGTATAGCTTCGTTAGGGTATGCTCCTTTCGAATAGTCCAAAACACTATCTATGACTGATCTTGCCAAAGATACTGTCTTAGTCAACTCATCACCGAATTTACAAATCGCGCGGTTCTCAGACCGTGCGTCCAAGTATGATTATGGAAAATACTCTCACAGACATCCCGTATTTAAGACTGAGACGCCCCAGCTGTGCAAAATAGACGCTTGTTCGACAAAGTATTAGTTCAACGTTGCTGCATTCCTTAGCCCAATCCGTTGCGGGACTAGGAGAACCGCGTTCTTCTGAAATGCCTAGACGAGAAGATGGAGATGAAGATACGAATTGCTATCGCTTGAAGCAGTGAACCTCTCAAAGAGTTATGGTTCTTTCAAAGCTCTTTCAAACCTAAATCTCAAGCTTGAAGGATCAAAATGTGTAGGCTATCTAGGTCCTAATGGATCAGGAAAGACTACTACGCTGAAACTGTTCACAGATATGATCAAGGCCTCGGAGGGCAAGGCCTTGATAAACGGAATATCTGTGCATGAGAACAAGAGAATGGCTCTAGAACATTGCGGAGCACTCATTGAAAGCCCAGAGATCTATCCTTCATTCACCCCGAGAGAAGCACTATCAATGATTGCTGAGATTCGTGGAATCCCCTCAGCAGTTAGAAAAAAGAGAATTGAAGAAGCCATTACTGAAGTGAAGATGAATGAGTGGCTAGACAAGAAGGTTGGCAAATTCTCGAAAGGAATGAAGCAGAGAATCAACATTGCATCAGCCCTCTTATCAGAACCCGAAATAGTACTCTTGGATGAACCGAGCACCGGCCTTGACCCACGCGGCATGAGTGAAGTCAGAGACATTGTGAAGTCATTGAAAAAGCAGAACAGACTAGTCTTCATGAGTTCACATCTTCTCAGCGAAGTCTCGGAGATATGCGATGAGGTCGCAGTAATCGATCACGGCAAACTGGTCGAGTACGGCACCATCGAGAATGTCACAGCAAAATGGTCAGGAGATGGTGGTCAAGGACTTGTAGAGGTTGAATTATCGAAACCATCCGATGATACTCTTCTAACTGCAAAAGTTGCGTCGCTCCAGAACGTGATCTCAATTGAGAAGACCGATTCAAAACACTTCAACATCAGATTCGCGAACGGCGACGAAAACCAGGAGAAGCTCCTAGCTGATCTGGTTGCCTTGAAAATCGGAGTAATAAGTTTTCGCCCATCCTCCTCAGCTCTTGAAGACAGCTACCTCAAACTAGTCAAGGACACGATGTGAACACAAATGAAGAAATCATCAAACAAGATAGCAACTCTCCAACTAACCCAGCTGCCCACAAGCGTCTCACAGGTCGGAATCATCTCCAAATATGAGTTTCTGAACTATTTCAGATCCCGCAGATTCTTCGTCCTCTTAACAATCAGCGTAGCAATTGCAGCAGCTCTAACAGCCGTTGTAGCCTACTACGGTGTCGACACCTTCGGTTCGACAAGTCTGGACTTCTATTCGCGTTGGTGGGGATTCTCAGCCAATTACGTAATAGTCTTCTGCGCAATCTTCTTTGGCGGAGACGCCATCTCCGGAGAGTTTCAGAACAAGACAGGATATTTCCTGGTTGGAAACCCCATTCGTCGATCCTCCATATACATCGGCAAATGGATAGCTGCGATCATTGCTTCACTACTCGTCTTCGGAGTCTTCACAGGAATTACTCTAGGCAACGGAATCCACTATTTTGGAACTGATATTCCAATCCAGTTTGCAGAATCTTACCTATTTTGTCTAGTCTATCTGGCGGCTGCCCTCGGCCTCACATTCTTCTTCAGCTCAGTCTTCAAGAGCAGTTCGATGTCAATACTTGTGACGGCAATAATGCTACTCTTCGGCTTCAACCTCATATCTACACTCGTCTCAAATATAGCTCAGGTTGAGCCCTGGTTCATGCTTCCATATGGTGCTGAAGTGATCGGGAACATTCTAACTGATCCTTATCCTCAGCACGTAAGGACTGTCCCAATACCCTTCGGACGCGGGCAGACCAGGACATTCACAACGTTCGCTGCCCCAGTGCCAGAAGGCCTTGCGGTCATGGCAGTCTACTTTGCAGTAACCGCTGTTCTAGGCTTAGTGTTCTTCGAGAGAAAGGAGTTCAACTAAGATATCCAGATGAATCCGTCGGTAGCTCACCTTCAGCGCGCGCTCAGAGCCTGTACAGGTCTCCAACACTGTTCCAAATAGCGCGCGCAATTCGAGCCCTCTATTCCTCGGCAAGTATTGCCTCTTTGAGATCCATTCTCTCTGACTTGATGGGCGCCTCAGCTGGCCAACCTATGACAATGTGCAGCCGACTAACCAGAGTATCTGGCAGATTGAAATGTTCTCGAATCTTCTTCTGAGTCACTTCTCCATGAGTCAGCCAGACTCCTCCTAGCCCAAAGGCATGAGCCACAAGGAGCATATGATCCGCAGCTGCAGCTGCGTCAAAATAGATGTTCTGAGGGACTCTCTCATCAAACCTGACAACCTTGTAGACCCTCATGTCTTGACAGACAATGATCATTACCCCATTCTCTATGTGGATGTCACTTTCAACGAGCCTGAAATTCGACGGTTCCCTCAATATGATGAACCTTGTGGAACCGACATTGCATCCTTGCGGTGCCATAAGACCGGCGTGGAGTATCTCGTTGAGCATTTCTTCTGGGATAGGCTTTGATGTCCATTGCCTAATCGATCTTCGCTCGAAGATGAGCTTCCTGACAGTACTCATCTCTTCCAGTGAGAACGGTGCCGGAGGTTCTGTGTCGAGTGTTATCTTCTCCCCTGACTTCAGTTTCTCTGCAAAGTCTATGTATCTCTTGACCCACTGAAAGTCGGGAGCATCCGTTGGATATCCTCTCATCTCCCATATGTTGAGGAGAGTTCTCGCTGTCTCTCCGAAGCTTGCGGGAATATTGATCCTTCCAGCCAGGATATTATACAATAGGACTTCAATCGTGTGATGCGTACGTTCATGGATGAGCGTTCTTAGCATTACGCTGTCCATCTCCATCAGTTGCTTTCTTGAATAGCCTAGGATCTCCGATTCCGACAACTTCCCACCATCCCACTATCTCTATAGAATATCCTGGATAAGAAGATTAGATACAGGCCGCGTCCTAGGCCCTAGCCTTTTCCATGTCTCTCATGTCTGCCGAGCGCGCTATAGGGATACTTGTGCCTGCGACTATCGTCGCTATCTAGCGAACACTCGTTCCGTCAGTCGACTGTGATCATCCTACACGCTATAATTGTACGATAGAGGCTTACTCACTACCTGAACATCACTTCTGTTATATTTTCAGTGGGCAGTCTAGACCACAGGTTATCACAGAGAGCAATCTAAAGCAGTGACTGATGATTTGAAAAAATATGTGACCCTAAATGAGCAAACAAACATGGCCTGATCTCCCCAAGGAATCCGATACGACTGTCACCGGAGAGAGTAGACAGGAAGAAGAGGCCAGACTTTGCAAGATGGTGATGGCAACTCTCGAGAAGGAACTTGAGAACTGGGAGACAAAAGATTTCATGGAACGATCTACCCTGAAAAAGAATTTCTCGAGATACACAGATATGTCAATAGAAGAGATGATTGGCAGACTAAACAAGCTTGAAGACGCTATTCAAAAACAATCTTCTACATCAGAATTCGTCGAACCACTGAGGAAGCTCGCCGCATATCAGCACACGTGTTATCTCTACACTGAGACGGAGCTTCTGATTAGTATGATGGTTGAGGATCTGAACAAGAAACTCCAAGAATGCTTCACCACGAGCTACATTGAGCAGAGACAGGATTCAAATGATATTGAAAAGTCTGAAATCATCAGACGTCCCAACCTGCCTCGCTACATATGAGAGCGCGGCCCAAACACTCGTATGTCATAGAAACAGAAAAGACGCTTGCAAGCAGAACAGTTCATAGAAATCGCGAAATTGCGTCTTAAATAGCGTGCGTTCTTATGCACTCAGTAGAATGAACCCATGATCCCAGAAGAGGAAGATGAATAGGATTCTTACTAACTGTACCGGAGATTCACAACCCGCGCGCGCATTAAACGTTGTTAGTCGAATCCTGATTAGCCACTATTGTTGTGGTACTTCGGTCTGGGAGGCTTCTTGAACTA
>JBGOZA010000051.1:0-7430 GCA_041480025.1 Bathyarchaeia archaeon
ACAGGGTCCAGAAAAGAGGTTGGTTCATCGAGAACGAGCAGATCCGGCTGCATCGCAAGTACACAAGCGATTGCAACTCTCTGCTGTTGTCCCCCCGAAAGCTCGAATGGTGCCGAATCTTTCAGATCACTAATGCCGACAAGATCCATGGCCCAATCAACGCGCTTCCTCATCTCATCTCTTGGAAACGCGATGTTTTCTAAGCCAAAAGCTATGTCTTTCTCTACTGAAAGTGCGAATAATTGGTTCTCTGGGTTCTGAAAGACAAAACCCACGTGCTGAGCGAGTGAACTTGTAGAGTTCTCTCTGATGGACAGACCATGAACGGTGAGATCACCTTTGAGTTCTCCTCCATAGAAGTTGGGTATTAGCCCATTGAAACATCGACAAAGAGTTGTCTTGCCACATCCGCTGGGTCCAGTGAGAACAACCATTTCACCGCGTTTGATGTTGAGATCAATATCTGAAATGGCAGGAATATCCTGAGCAGGATACGTGTAGCTCAGATTTCTTGCTTCTACTATAGATGGAGTCTCTTTCTCCAACTCAAAAGAATTCATGGCTGTGATTGGCAACACCCTTCAAAGTCTTATGGAACCCTCAGATGTAGAGCCACTGATCTGGCGTCTGGTTCTAGTGGACAGTGCCTCAGATAAGGGTTTAGAAGCATTTCAGATAGTAAATATGGGCCCATCACCCTTTCTATACACCCCCAGATTTGGATAGAGCCTGTTCAAAAAGACGTAGACAAGCTTCGAATGCTTTGTCCAAATTGCCTGCACCATTGACTCCTGCTGCCGTGCTATGGCCTCCACCCTTTCCTTCCAGTGATCCGCCCAAACGTCCTGTTATGTCTCGCCCCAGATGCACGCCTGTCTCATCGAAGAATCTTCTATCAGATCGTATGCTAATCCTGATTTTTCCCTTGGACTCTCCGCCTACAATTGCCACATCGGCTCCTAGAGAAACTAATCCTCTAGCAACAGATGACTGAAAGGAACCAACTCTTGACTTGACTATAATCCATCCCCCGATATCTACAAGCTGAAGTCTTTGCGCTCCCTTAAGCCTCGCAATCTTCTCAGACGCTTCTGGAGGCTTAGTCAGAAGAGGGTATGCGTCTTCAACAAGCAAACCTGTATCCAAGAGCTTCGCTACAATCTTGAAGCTGTTTGATCTAGCTATTGCAAAGTGCCGAGTATCATAAGCTATTCCAAGAAACAGTGCTAAGGCAATTTCCTTATCCAGTTCAAGGTTTGCCTCTGCTAGCAGATCATACACTATCTCTGACGTTGAAGATGCTTCTTCATTTATTATGGAGATGACAGCGCGTTTCGTCGTTTCTTCGTTTTTCGCATGATGGTCAATTAGAATCAGAGACTTGGATGCTGCAACCGTTGACTCAAGCTCACCGAGCTGAGAGAAAGTGTTCGTATCCACCAATATTATTGTATCAACTTCTTCGATGGGCGGAGAACTGGCAATGGACATGTTCAGATGTTTAAGAATCTGTTTCGAGATTCTGCTGCTTCCCTCACTAGTGGCAACTGTGACTTGGGCTGATGGGAGCCTTTCACTGATAAGCCGCAGAAGACCGTAGGCTGCCCCCAGCGCGTCAGGGTCTGCGTTGTGATGGCAAAGAATCAGAATTCTGTTAGAGGATGTTAATTGGTTCATGAGGCTCTTGTAACTCAAAGCTTTCCCTTCTGAGCCTCAGGCCTAAGCAGCTTATTGACCATTATTCTTGTTGTTGAACACCAGGTCTAAGTTGATTCTGAATACTCTTCTGTAGTTCCTTGAGACGTTCATCTGCACGGGTCTGCTGACGCTGAAGAACCGTGATTCTTGTTGCCAAAAGCTCCTTCCTCTCAACTAATTCATCTATGACCTTCTTCTTTTCAGCGCGAACCAGCAGGGAACCTATTGATTTGTAGACCAATCCTTCATCCGCAATCTTCTCCAGTTCAGATAGAGCACGGTTGACTTCTACAGATTCCATTTCAAGCTGCTGTCGCTGCGCGACGACTGCCTCAAGCGTCTGTTGAAGTTGCTGCAATCTCTGTAACTGTTCTTGCAGTTGCGGCGTTATACGTTCCTGTTCACCCATAACTGTTACTTCCTACCAAGAGCCGATGTCGACATTCAGTTCAAGCAGCCTATTTATGTATTCAGGTTGACTATTCATGAGAGGGAACAGAGCCCCTTCTTCCACTGTCAACAACTTCCAGGGTTCTGCTTATCATGGTTACCCAACGAAGATAGCTATTGATTAAAGCACGAAGCCGGGAGATAGTCTCAGCCGTGAAATCAACCAGCAGAGTCTTGTCATGGACAGAAAGCATTACTTCTGATTCTCTGCCTGTTCTAAGAGTTTCAGGTCTCAATGCCACGTAGGTCATTAAGGCCTCTCTTTCCTCAGACATTACAATTGCTAGTTGGGCCTCTTGCCGTTCACTAGCGGGGATATCTTGTCTGACCATACTAAGTTCTTAATGACGAGCCTTGGTCCTATTTCTGTGTTATCTGACAGAGACTCGAAACTCATCGTCATATGTGAATCTGTCTCGCTGAAGATCATGCCAATCCTAGAGGCCTTTGCTGCCTGTTCTCTCTCAACTAAAGGTATACTGAGAAAAGTTGATAGAGACTCAGAAAGATGTTTGAGCGCCATACAATCGATTTCAGGTTTGACAAGAGCGAGTTTATTCTTCACTAGTACGCGACCCTGTAACTCATTTTGATGTTGAGTTGACGCAAGATATATTATTGGAAAGAAGAGTCCTCCATCAGAATTCAATTTGTACATCTCGATT
Organism: Bathyarchaeia archaeon; assembly: GCA_041480025.1. Lineage (GTDB taxonomy): Archaea > Thermoproteota > Bathyarchaeia > RBG-16-48-13 > JBGOZA01. The sequence goes on from JBGOZA010000051.1 coordinate 2,814, forward strand.
TTTCCAGGTCCGCCTTTCCAACGATGAAGAAACATGATCCGGTCGGCTCTAAGAATTCTTGCTTGTTCTATCACCTCTTCAAAACCGAGTTTGCCGCGATTAATCTGAATAGCTGCAGGCAGCACTCTTTTCAGATCATGACTAAGAGCTCTTACTCGCTTGGTTGGTCTATGGGACGTCGTTATTAACAGCATCAGCCTATCATAACTCCAAACAAAGCTACTTCTGGGCTTCCTCTTCTTCTATATATAGTACAGACTTTTATTGAGGTAGTGTCAATCACTGTCAGACTCCTGGGGAAGATGACTAGTGAAAATCATAGATATCTCAACGCAATATGAGAGAAGCAGGAGCATATATCGAGTAGTTGGCCTTTTCAGCCTTTCCATATGCCTATTTACAACAATCTATGGAATCACTATGTCCATACTTCAGAACGTAGAAGTCGTTGGCCAAACATTTGTCAATGTGGAATTCCCTCCCATCCACATATTCCCCTTATTCTACATGAAACCTATCTCATGGCTTTCAGTAGCTATCGTAAGTCTGGTTTACTGCACACTCGAACTGGGAAGAGAGAGGATCATAGCCATTTCACCCTTCTGGAAAAAGTTGGCGAGAATCACAGTATTCTGCGTAGGGTCGATGGCTCTTTATGAGGTCCTCTTCAACTTTGCCTTGTGGAGCGGTCTTATGGCTTCAGGGTCTATTCTTGGAAATCTGAATCCTGACGTAATGGTCAACCCTTTTCCCAACCCACAGATTCCTTGGAGCATTGTTTTCGCAACAAAAATGTATCTAGTATTGACTATCACCTCGTTCTACGGTTTTAATTTTGTCACGAAGTTTGAGAATGCTCCCAAACAGGAAGCCTCATGAAACATGGTTGAAGCACTATGGGTTTCACGCTGATCTTGTCTGAGAAACGAGAGACAGCTGAGAGAATAGCAAACGCTCTAGACGACGAAGGAAAACCCGAACAGTATCATGAAAAGGGTATACCCTACTATGAATGTGCCAACCATGGCCAGATGCTTCGGGTAGTGCCAGCAATTGGACATCTCTACACAATTGCACCTTCAGAAAGAGGCGCCAAGATCCCTATTCTGGATGTAGAATGGGTTCCTGCCTATAGGTTCAACAGGAGACTGACCTATACCAAGACCTGGATAGAGGCTATCCAGAAGATCTCTGAAGACGCATCAGACTTCGTATCGGCCACTGACTATGATGTGGAAGGCGAAGTCATAGGATACACAGTTCTTCATTTCGCTTGCGGCGGGAAGGAAAAAGAAGCAAAGCGAATGGTCTTCTCCACGTTGACGAAGACAGATCTCCAGCAGGCTTTCAGGAACCTTTCTCCAACAATCGACTTCAAACTCGCTGAAGCGGGAGAAACAAGACACATAGTCGATTTCCTTTGGGGCATTAACATTTCCCGTGCGCTAACATTGTCACTTAGTAAGGTGGGAGGAGGCTTCTCAAAGTTGAGTTCTGGGCGAGTCCAAGGTCCAACACTTGGTTTCATAGCTGAGAGAGAGAAGGAAATCAAGAGTTTTGTCCCTTCACCTTTCTGGAGAATATCTGCCACCATGTCAGTTGATGGACAGACATACAGAGTTGAATACTCCACCCAGAGGATTAGCACAATGAAAGAGGCACAAGAAATCGTGAGTAGATGTGCCTCCAAAGAAGGAACGGTAAAAGAATACTCGTCGAGAATCTCAGAAGAATTGCCGCCACCTCCATTCAATCTAGAGAATCTTCAGTCTGAGTCATATCGACTCTTCAGGAATTCTCCCAGTCAGACTCTGCGAATGGCAGAGACGCTTTATCTAGGTGCCATGATCTCCTATCCCAGAACGTCAAGTGAAAAGCTACCACCCGCCCTCGATTTTGAGGACATAATCACATCTATTGCCAGATCGCCGAAATATGGTGCGTTGGCAAATGAACTTCTCAGGAATCGCCTTCTAAGACCGCGAGAGGGGCGAGGGGAAGACCCAGCGCATCCTGCTATTTACCCCACAGGCATTAGGCCTGAGTCTCTTGGTACAAGACAGGCGAAGCTCCTAGACCTAGTGACGCGGAGATTTCTCTCATCATTTGCGCCGTCAGCAAAGATAGAGAACACGCGGGTGATGCTGGATCTGAATAAAGAAATATTCTATTTGACGGGAAGACGAATTCTCAACCATGGATGGCTGAAGTTCTATCATCCATATGTTAGAACCGAAGAAACTACAATCCCCTCCTTTGAGGAAGGCCAGAAAGTTGTTTTCAAGGATGTGTCATATGTTGAAATGTTGACGGCCCCCCCGCCACGGTACAACGCCGGAAGCATCCTTCGAAAAATGGAAGAATATGGATTGGGAACAAAAGCGACGAGAGCAGGCATCATCGATACACTGAGTTTCAGACATTACATCTCAGGCGAGTATTTCGAGGCAACAAATCTCGGACTGGCCGTCCATGATACACTGAGCAAGTTCTGCCCGGTTCTTGTTTCAGTAGATTTCACAAGAAGCTTAGAGAACAAGATGGAGGCCATCTGGACAGGGCAAGCCGAAAAGAAAGAAGTCATTTCTGAAGCAATAGCAGGCTTGAGCAGCATCATGACTGACTTCAACAAGAACGAGTACGCCATAGGCGAGAGTCTTTCAATAGCACTACGAGCCTCAAATTCCAAGATGAGAACAATAGGATCTTGCCCTATCTGTAAGAAAGGCAATTTGCAGATAGTCCGATCCAAGAGAACTGGAAAGATCTTCGCAGGATGCTCCAACTATGAGGAAGATAATTGCCGAGCCACATATCCTCTTCCTCAACCACCTTACAGGATTTGGACAACAAGAAAGCTATGCAGAAAATGTGGCTGGCCAACAATAACTGTGGTATCGCCAGGGCGAGGAAGACCCTGGAACCTATGCCTCAACCCCAACTGTCCAACAAAAGAAGGAAGAATCAGCCACTAGAAATATCATCGAGCCAATCAGATAAGAGGTCTTCTGCTGAATGATGGTTGCCACATGAAGCTGGATTCAGTATAGGAAAACTCAACAACTGGATCAGAGAATGGAAAGATTGATGATTGGAGCGTATGAATGAGATGTATCGAGAAACTTTCCACATCTCAGTTTCGATAGTGATTATCAGCCGAAACAAAAACCGTATATGATGCTTCTGCCGAAGAGCCTTCGGGTAGTTGGAAGATTTGGTCTCATCAAAGATACTGGATCGCTTGAAAACTAATTTGTCGAGTAGATCCATCAGTATCTCAACGAGGGTAATAACTGTCATACTAGTGATCGTCTCGGTTTTTCTTCTAGCAGGCGGTATCTATGATGCCATACAGGCGAGGCTGGGGAGTCTAGTAACACTTCTTCCATCACCGCAGTATCCTCAGTTCTACTACACTGGTATGAGTGACCAGACATTAAACGAGAGCGTCTATTTCATAGTCTTTCTTGTTATGGGTATCTCCGGAGGGTATGTCTCGTTTGGAAGCAGTCGGCGCGCCTATCGGCCAAGAGAAGCGAGAATGCTCCTCATCGTCGGTGCGGCCCTGCTCATAATAGCGACGGTGGGGTGTGAAGCGATGCTCTACTGGAAAGGACTGTAAATTAGCGGTCAGCAAAGCCGCTATCCCCGAGTCTCACCACTGTCTTCTTGCCTCTTAGATTGGGTTCTTCAGCCACCTCTAGGCAGACTTCTCTCAAGCCTTCTTGAAGCAAGTTGATTCTTAAGACCCGTTGTGCCCAGTACTCCAGAACGCGGATAGCTACAGGTTCCAGTTCTGATCTCGATGGATCTGATTTTGGGTTGCTCCGAACCTGGCTTGTGATAAACACTGGAAATTCAAAGATTCTAGCTGTCTGTAGAAGGTATGCAAGCTGGAGATTCAATTCTCGATTGAGCGAGAAGAGATTTCGGTTGCTGTCCATCTCTTTTCGGTATAGAGAAGTCATTGTATCGACTGCAACGAGACCCACTTCTGGAGAGACATAGTTGTCCAGTTTCGAGAGAAGGTTAGTTAGATCAGCAAGAGAGCTGGGTTTAGAGACAAGAATCTGTTTGGAGACTTCTGGACAGTTCTTCGATAAACCGGACAGCCTCTCCGCGTAGAAGGAGTGATCAGCATCTATGAAAAGTGTTCTTGAACCATTTCTTGCAGCTTGCACAGCGATCTGCAGGAGCAGGGTGGATTTTCCGGTTGCTGGCTCGCCATATATCAGAACAATCTCTCCAGTTGACATATTTCCAAGTAATCTATCTAGGCTCTCGCATCCTGTTCTGAGACGTTCACGGCGCAATTCTGTGCCATGAAAATACTATGCTCACTCACTAAAAGTTAATGGGGCAGTACGCGCAGCTAGGACGCGTTGCTGGCTGGCTGACCAGAACGGTTTCTTAGTTGAAGTGTCCTCTTCACGCCTTGACATAGAATATCAATAGTCTTATTGTATTCTTCTAAATCAACGCATTCATCCGGTGTATGATCTAAGCGCGAATCTCCGGGCCCATAGGTAATTATGGGGATCTTGGCCACGGCGCCAAACAGGTTCATGTCGCCTGTACCTGTCTTTCTTAGGAGAATTGGACGCCTATTTGCGATGT
>JBGOZA010000052.1:0-7366 GCA_041480025.1 Bathyarchaeia archaeon
AAAAATCAATGCTGCCAATCCTGGGCTTATTCTCTCCCTGTTTTTGCTTCGCTGTCTTGGTGTAGTAAATTTGGAAGCCCAGAATGACGATGCCTGATGTAATGGTCAAGACAAAGAGCGCAAACATGCCTGAAGCGAACGCCATTCGTAGTCTTCTCCCTCCCAGATAGCAGACTTGAATCCATATTTCAGACTTTGCGCTTGTTCATAATGCAAAGAGGGAAACAGTCTGGGCAGCGACGATGACTCTCTCCAAATATGTTAAGGAAAAGATAGAGTTGAGAGACTAGAGTTCTTACTATAGAAGCCTTGACAGACTCTGAATCCGTGTCCTTGTTTCAGAAGCCGTTTATGCTGTCGAACAATCCTTCATATGTCCTCGACAGGCATGTGATTGGGCCTCTAAAAAAGTCGTTTCTCCCGACTCTTGAGGCCCTTTTACTCTAGCTCGATGACGCGCGCGCTTTATTCTAAAAGTTGGAGAGAGCAGGGGAGTCCAATAAAAAGGACGCCCATATTTCAATCGTATTACCTAATAGGCCGCGCTACATATTGTAGGTCAATAAGCCTTAGCTCGATGTTTCATGTCTCTTGTTTTAGCGGATCTCTTACAGTGCATTGCTCAACGCTGCGAAAACTTAACCGCTGTAGTGGCTTGAGCGGCATAACCCTATACGATCCATGAAGAACAGACTAATAGATGAGAAGGCAGAAACATGGTGCAAATCATCTGCTATGAGACCATGACGTTCTGCCCAGAATCAGAGAAATGGAGCGAAAAGCCCTGTAAGAATTGTATGGTCATTCGACGAGTATATCGTCACCGTATGCCTCCTAGATAATGCAGTACAGAGCGAGAAGAGGCCCAGAACACCAAATAGTACTGGTTTTTTCCATACTCACTTGTATATGCTCCTGGAAGGATATGAATGATAGACCTCCTTAGCTAATAGTGCTATTGGAGAGAAGATTTGTGGCAAAAATGATGGTTCTCTAAAACAGTTTATGAGGCATTCATTACATTTGATTCCTTTAAGAAATCGTGGCTTTTTGTCGTGAACTGAGTTGAAGAGCCGGTCCATTTTTGAGAAGCAGGGGTAGACGTCACCTCGCCAATCAACGTAGACTACATCTTCGCCTCCCCTACATAGGAAATTCGGGTTTCTGCTTGGAAAGCTCGCCGCATCTTCAATGTAACAGTAGAGGTTAGCGATCCTTTTTCCTTCCTTCTTGAGCTCAAGTAATCTGTTGACTTGTCCAGGCAACTGCCTTGAAGGCTCGCTCTTAGCAACCTCACCGCCCAAGAGATAGCTATTGGAATTGCAGCTTGTTGGATAGCAGAAACCGAATGGTACATCCAACTGTTCATCCACGAAGGCTGCAAGTTTCTCTACACCATCGTTTAGTAGAATCGGATTAAGGTAGGCCAATGCATAGGTTCTAAGTCCTATGGTTTTCAGATATCTCAAGGTTGACATCTGTTTTTCTAGGATGCCTTCATGATTCCTGATCTTCGCACAAACTTTGCTGTCCCAATGGTCAATTGAAACGCTAAGAAGATATAATCCGGCATCTTTCAATGAATTTAGCATAGCCTTGCTAGGTGTTCCATTCGTAGTCATTGTGCTGACCAGTCCCAAGCTGTCAGCATATGCCACTATGTCTTTCACCCGAGAGTGCAGTGTTGGCTCACCTCCTGTAAAATAGACTATCAGGAAGCCGTTTGAAGCAAGCATATCAAGTGTTTTCTTCGCATTCTCGAACGAGATTTCTTCAGGTGGCTGCCTATGCATATCACACATTACACACTTGCAGTTGCATCTTGAAGTCAGCGCAAACACCGCTGTCTTTCTACAACCGTGGAGATAGTTGATGAAGACTTGTCTGAGTCTGGGCAACGCTCTCTTGGCACCTTTCTGCGGGAATCACCAGTTTCATAATCTTCTATGTATTAAGTATACCCGTATTCGCTAGGTTTGTTCGACATGTTTTCGAAGCATATCGCTCAGAACCTTTGCGTCGACTTTTCCCCTGAACTCTTTCATAAGAATACCCATAAGGGGACCTAGTGCACCGGTCCGGCGTTCTATGATCATTTCTTTGTTGTCTTCGATAGCTTTAGCTACTGCAATTTCCAATTCCCCTTCTGATACTGTTTCCAATCCGAGTGCTTTCAGTCCATCAGGGACTGTTTTCTCAGGATTTCGTGCCAACCAAGACAGAATGTCTGGTATGGCTTCTTTCGCTATCTTGCCTGAGTCAACTGCAACGAAGACTTCGAAGAGTGTTGAGTCGGAGATATTCTGGACATCTAGACCCTGTCTTCTTAGGCTCTTCATGGTCTCAACCAAGGTTGCTGCCGAGAAAGAAGACGGGATATGGGTTTCTTGCTGTATGTGTTCAAATAATTCAGTGAATTCCGATGAGAGAAGTTGAGATGCCAGAGTCTCATTGAGATTGTATTCTTTCATTAGCTGCGCCAGTTTGAGATCCGGTGACAGAGGCAGCGTATTGCGTATTCGATCAAGACGTGTCTGATCTATTACCACAGGAGGAACATCTGTCTCTGGATACATTCTTGCAGCTCCAGGTCTTGGCCTTGAGAAGCGTGTAGTTCCATCCTGCTGAGCTGCCCGAGTCTCACCTGGGACTCCCCTAATGGCCATCTTGGCTCGTTCTATAACCGCGTGAAGCGCATCTCTTACTGCTGTCTCTTCATCTGCAATAATTATCACGGCATCTTCCTCTTTAGCTTCCGTAAGCTTCTTGATTTCAGAGACTTCTTCTGGAGTGATCCCATAAGCTGGGAGCTCATCGGTATGGAAAATCCCACCCACTCTTCCGGCAAATTTCGCATATGATGAAATCTCTGTTCCTAAGCGTAGACCATGTAACAACTCTTTTCCAAGTAAGCCAGCAAAGTTAGGCAGGCAGATAGCCATAGCGACCCCTTTTTTCTCGAGGGCGGTTCCTACTACTTTGCATCTGGTTGACTTGAATGTCTCCGAGACGTTCACATATTCTTCACGAAGATTCGATTCTTCGACGCCTCTAACCTTGAGCTCTTGGGCTATTTCGAGGAGTCTGAGTTGGCGTTGAACTTCATTCTCCACTATTGGAGCCACCATTTCCAACTCTTGGACCCCCTTGATCTCGGTTAGAGCTCCACCAATTATGGACACGTTCAAGTCTTGCCTTATTGTCCCTTTTCCTCGTAGAACTTTTCTGGTTGTTCGGAGTACTCTGCCGAGGGCGAAAGCAGCCTTTTCCGCTTCATCGGGCGTGAATATTTCTGGTGCAGTCGCTATTTCTATTAGAGGAATACATAAACGGTCAAGTCTGTAGGTTGTTATGTCCCCTTTTTCATCTGTCTTCCGTCCTGCGTCCTCCTCTAGGCTCATCGTCTGAAGACCAATGGTTTTTCCTTCTACCTTGATTTCGCCACCGAGTGCAATTATGCAGGTTCTCTGGAATCCAGAGGTATTTGATCCATCTATGACAATCTTTCGCATTACATGGATCTCATCAACGGGTTTCGCGTTAATCATCATTGATGTTTCAAGACAAGTATCGATGGCTTCCTCGTTTAGGTTGTGAGGTGGTTCCTCATCCATTTCGACCAAGCATGATGTTTCGCTGTCAACCTCATACTTGAATTCTCTACCTCTTTGAAATTCGAAAGCAGCGGCAGGGTCTACTGTTCCTAACTCGCTTTGGGTAGGTCTGAGCCTTCTGGAGAATGTGAATTCATGCTGGCTAGTTGACAGTTTGGCTTGGCATGCGCAGAACAGTTTTCTCGAGGTAGCTAGTTGCTGGTGAATCTCTATCCCAACCTTGAGACCCAAGCTTGAGTAATCTGTGCTCAGTCGTGTCCCCCCTTGACCATCCTCCGCTCGGAGATCTCGTAGGCCAGGTCAGCGGTCAACAGTCTAGTTGCTTCTTCTCTGCTGTTGGTCTGTCCAAAACACCACATCATTTTTACCAAGGCTGTTTCTGGCAACATGTCTTCTAAGGGTATGACGCCTGCTCTCTGAAGATATATTCCTGTATCGTAGACATTCATATTCACTCTACCCCATAGACATTGAGAAGTCATTGCTACTAGGAGACCGCCTTTCACTATCTCTCTAACTGCGTCTAGAAGATATGTCCCGACGTGCCCCAGACCTGTTCCTTCGAGAATTATGCCTCTGTAACCTTCACTAACGTATCGTCGCAGAGCCTCGGGTTTCATTCCAGGAAAGAATTTTACCAGTGCGACATTTTCGTCGAATTCAGGTCTCACATCCATCTTTCTCGACAAGTCTCTCTCTGGAAGGCCTTCTAGGATGATTTCAAGTGAATTACCTCGTATTCGAGCGACAGCGGGTGAATTGATTGATCTAAATGCGTCTCTCCTGCTTGTATGACATTTTCGAGCTTTGGTCCCTAGATGAAGTATTAGGGAATCATCCGATGCTGTTTCGTGCATCGCCAAGAAAGTTCCTGCAACAGGTAGTGTGGCCGCTGCTTTTACGGCCGAGAAGAGATTGAACGAAGCATCTGAACTGGGACGGTCTGAGGATCTTTGAGATCCTACGATAATTATAGGCACTGGCGGGTTCTGAAGCGCAAAGCTCAAAGCCGCAGCGGTATACGCCATTGTATCTGTTCCATGGCAAATCACAACGCCATCTACGCCACTCTGAATGTGCTTTGCTGTTGCCTTTGCTAGTCCAGTCCAATGAGGGGCATGAACATTCTCGCTGAGCAAGCCATATAGTATCTCAGTCCGGATGTTTGCGATGTCTGATAGTTCAGGCACCACACTTAGTAGGTCCTCAGCTGAGAGGGCTGGACGGACTGCTCCAGTTACATAGTCAACTCTGCTGGCGATTGTGCCTCCAGTACTGACAACTGCTATAAGCGGCAATCCTTCCTTATGTGGCTGTGAGCTCTGGGTCATGAAGGCCGGTTTTGACCCTGTACCAACCTTCTTTATCAATGTCTCCTGGCCAATCTTTATGCCGATATTGTATCCGCTTTTGATCTTAAGAACTAGATGTTTATCATCAGATAGCTCATACCGTGGCATCAGCATACCTTCGTACTGCCTGTTAGCTGTGTTCACGGTGACTATATCTCCAAGCGAGACTCCTGCTTCCAGAAGAAGTCTTCTTGTTTCTCCTCGGTATCCTTGCAGCTGCTCCGACATCGTCCCCACGGGCAGGTCTAGTAGATTTGTGAACTTAAATATACTATGTTCAAGTTGGAAGAACAACCTCCATTTTGGCATAGCTCAGAGATTTTGACTAGGTGCCATCTGCGAACATTGTCTAAATCCGCTCAAATGAGCCCGCACGGTTGAAATAAGGAAGAAGAGTTGACGTGGACAGCTCCAGAAAAAGAGTAATATGGGCTGCACTAATTGAGTTTTGAGGTTGCGAATTGATAGCAGAAATAGTCTTGTTGCCATCTGAGTCCAAACGACTTATCGGCAAAGCAGTTGCCGGAATGGAGTCAGTTCGTAGAGCCAAGAAGGAAGGGATTCTCGTCATCTGTAGGGGAAGCACTTGTTCGTATGTCGCACAAGAACTAACGAATACCGAGATCGATGAAGGAGGTTACACAGCAGGCTACGTTGGTTGCAGGGGTCTGTCTGTTAATCCAAAGATTCCTGCAGAAGTGATCTTCGTCAATGGAAGAATTAGGAAAGACGTGGGCTTAGTGGACATTGTCAAAGATTTGAAGAAGGGAGACGTCATCGTTAAAGGAGCCAACGCTATCGGTCCTGACGGTATTGCTGCGAATCTGATAGGAAGACAGAATGAGAAAACAACAGGAGGAACTGTGGGCTTATTCGAAGTCCTTGCTATGTCTCGAGGGGTTGAAGTGATAATTCCAGTAGGCCTTGAGAAACGTATACCCGTATCAGTCCTTGTTGGTGCAAGAAAACTTAGCTCAAGCAAAGTGGACTATTCCATGGGAATGCCATGTGGATTGGTTCCTATTTTTGGGACAACAGTCACCGAGGTGGAGGCGATGAAATCAATAGCGGATATTGAAGTAACTACGATTTCTGCTGGAGGAATTGGTGGGGCCGAGGGATGTATCGTGTTCTTGCTAGAAGGAAAAGAAGCCGAAGTTAAGAAGATAACAAACGTTGTTGAGGGTATCAAAGGTGAAAGCCCGGTCCGTGAACCTGTCTAGTTCAGCGACTAAACCCTCCAAAGACCTTAGTCAGATTGATATCCTCCAACGTTCCGCCTTCACCTATTCCGTAGTATGAACCTCCAGTGATTGCGAGTATTCTCATTAGAAGCTCAGTTGGTTCAAGCCATATTCTGTCTATCGTACCAGCTAACTCGGCATGAGCTAGTGAATCTCGCAGTTCTCCTCCTGGAGAATGGGAGGGATTGATTACTAAGACATGGATACCTTCTCTTTGAAGCAGAAAAGCAGCGTCGATAGCGTCCGCTTGCGCATAGTTCATGAATTTACTCCTTGTGAGAGGGGAGAGAGGTGAACTGAGAGTCACGTTAGCTATCCCATCCGAGATTATTGCTAGAACTGGAACCGTGTTTCGATTTCTCATCCTTTCATTTCTTAGCAATTGCCAGCTTTGAAACATGCCAGAAGCAAGAGGCGTTAGATCGCTTGCTCCGACATCTCTGAGCTTGGCTACAACTAGATCCAGGTTCGTCGTTGGTGGTTGAAGAATCGTTGCCCCTGATCCTTTGAAGACGACGAGTCCAATGCGGTCATGTTTCTTGTATGCGATATCGTGCATACTTAGTATAGCGTTTCTTATGTTTGGAAGGGATATGGACATTGACTCGCTCATATCTAGAAGGATTACAATCGTCAGTGGTGCCTTTGATTCTCTGACTTTTATTCTGATGTCATTGGTCTCTATCTTTAGGCCAGGCGACTTCAAGTTTTGGTGCATCGCGGCTGCTCTGAGAGTTGGCCCAAAAGCAATATCCCATGGTTTTGCTCTGGGATATTCATATGACACGTATCTTCCATTATCAGAAATCGACTTGATCTTCCCGTGTTTTTCGACTTCGCTTCTTGTCTTTCTTTCTTTACGTCGTTCTAGTGAAAACTTGTAACGCTTGTCATGCTCTTTGGATGATTCTTCAGAAAGTTTGGGTCCTCTGTTGAGAACTAGCTTGTAGATACGTCCGATTGAAGAGTATAGCGGTACATTGATGATTCTGCTGAATCTGCTAGCACGAGCTTCCTTATCCTTTTCTTCCTCAGAGTCTTTCGTTTCTGGATATTCTCTACCCCGTTGGGTGTGAACAAGACGTCTTTGAAAACCTCTTCCAAGAGACTCATAGAAGAACACTCGGGGGTTTGGACGATTCTTTGGCATGAATAT
>JBGOZA010000053.1:0-7358 GCA_041480025.1 Bathyarchaeia archaeon
GATCACTTCTTTCCCTATGTCGCAAAAGCTGCCCACAAGAGTCCCGTCATCGATTCGAGTGTTGTCTCCTATGACAACATAATTCCAGATTACGACTTTCTCTCCGAAGTGTACATTCCTGCCGACTATCACGCCTTGGCCAAGCTTGGGTTTCGACATGTTTCTGAACTCCGCATTTCATCTTTCTTACATAAGTGAAGTTTAAATAGTTTGGCAGTTTTGCTCAGTGACCCAACAGAGAATTTGGCCCGTTGGTAGGGAAGCTTCTTGACCGAAGGTGTAGGTGACCAAAAGCAAGTGGGGATTCCTCCGGGCAGCCCTTTCTCTAGACTAATGCTGCGCTTGCGGCATTTGATCAGAGTCTGGCCGAGGTTCTAGTTTGACCTTTGCCCACGCCTCTATATGTAAGCCCTGCTTTTCTCGCTTCTTCTTCAGAAAAGGCGTTTCTTCCGTCAACCAATACAGGGGCAGATAGTTTCTCCCTCATTTTCCTGAGATCTATTTTCAGATACTCCCTATGTTTTGTTGAGAGAACCACAGCGTCCGCGTTGGCCAAAGCTTCATTGAGATCTTGTGTAAAAGGAATTTCGAAGTCTCGAACGATGGGGTCATGAAGTACAGGTCTGGCCCCACGTTTCTTGAGCTCATTGAACAAGGTCGCAGATGGAGTATTTCTCGTGTCATCAGAGTTTTCAAGAAATGCAACACCAAGAATCGCGACCTTTGCACCCTTCAAATTCCTGCCGTGCTCTGCCAGCGCTTCTTCGACTAAATCGACGACATGCGCTGGCATTGAGTCGTTCAGTTCTCTGCTGTCGACAATTATCTTGGGAAGGAACTTGAACTTGCCATAGGTATCTAAGCCATATTTAAGCAGCCAAGGATCTTTGGGCAGGCAATGTCCGCCAACACCGCCTCCAGGGTAATGCATATTTCTGATTGGGTTTGTCGCAGGGTTTGTCGGGTCGTTTGGCAGTGTGTTTACTAGTTCGCGGACTTTGAAGGCATCTACGCCAAGACTCTCACAAATCAGTGCCACTTCGTTAGAGAAAGCGACGTTGATATCCCTATAGGTGTTCTCCACAACCTTAGTAACTTCGGCAGTGAGAGCGTCGGTGGGGCAGAGTTTTGCTTTCACAATATGGCTATACAGCTCCATGGCGCGTCTGGTGCTCTCTTCGTCAATTCCACCTACTATTCTTGGAAGCTCTACGATGTTCTTGATTAGACGACCCACCATAACTCTCTCGTAACAGAATGCAAGGTAGAAGTCTTCGCCGGCCCTCATGCCTGAGGATTTTTCCAGTAATGGCTTCACTATATTTTCTGTAGTGCCAGGCGCAACAGTGGACTCAACTATTACAAGCGCGCCACGAGACATGCACTTTCCCAACTCTTCACTTACTTCCTTAAGTGATTCATACCTTGGAACTCTATCGGTATCCGTAGGTGTCTGCACGTCGATTAGCACAGCCTCAGCATCTTTGCAGACCGCGACATCCTCTACGACCGTGAGCGTTCCTTTTCTGATAACGCGAGCGATAAGCTCTGATAAGCCCGGTTCATCCCCCCCAATGGGGTTCTTGCCACTGTTAAGCCAATCGATTTTCCAACCTGACCGCTTGGACCTGCGCTGCACGCCAACGACAGAGAAGCCCGCCACATCAGCAAACAAAGCTGCAACTGGTATTCCCACATACCCCATACCGATGACTACAACTCTTCTTACCATGTAACTATGTCAAATCAATGCCCGCTATATCTTGTTTTCGAAATGGGCGAAGAAACATGAGGAGTTTGTTACAGATCACCATATGCTCAATCACTTGAAAGACGTAATCATAACTGTAAACGAGAAAAAGCAGAGAAAGATGTAGAATCGTTCGCCAGATTGAGACGCCCGATCTCCCGCAAGTTGAGATTCCTCAAGGCTAGAAAGGGTTTAAGACGAGAACCTTGTCTTGTAGTTTAAGGTGCTGCAATGAGGGTGGTCATGATCAATGACTGTGCTTTCGTGGGAGAGACTCTGCTGAAGCACATGCCCTCCAGCATAGAAAAGCTGCACATCAAACGTAATAGAGGATTTTGGAGCAAAACCTTCGGCCTGTCTCTGAAGATTCTAAAGGCGCAAGGCGACCTGTATCACGCTCATTATCTCCTACAGGATTGCTACATCGCAGATCGCTTAGGTAGAAAACCTTTGGTTGGGCACTGTCACGGTAGTGATGTACGTACAAGCATACATCATCCTTTGTGGGGTAGGATTGTCAGACACAATCTGAAGAGTTGCAGTAAAGTCTTGGTCAGTACCCCTGATATTGTAGACTTGGCAAAAAGATTCCGAGAAGACGCAGAGTACCTTCCTAACCTCGTTGACAGTGAATTATTCTATCCAAAGCCTGTTATGCATCATGAGGGAAAGAAAAGAGTGCTCATCGCAAGCGATTCCAATTGGAGCGTCAAGGGCACTGACATAGCCATCAAAGCATTGAGTAAAATCAAGAGCGAAGTCGAGGTAAATATAATCGCATATGGTACGGATTTCCGCAAGACCGTAGCCCTAGCTTCTTCACTCGGGCTTCATATGAACCAATTGCCAAAAACTACTCACGAAAAACTCAACCAATACTATTGGAGTGCAGATGTCGTTATCGATAGGTTCAAGCTTGGATCATTAGGGGTTGTCTCGCTGGAAGCCATAGCATGCGGTAGGCCAGTGGTAACCTATGTGTCCTCAGAGTTCCCAGAACAGACCGGGTTTCCGCTGAAGGACATCATTGCAGAAAAAGACATCGCCAAGTCATTAGAAGAGGCCGGAGATGATCTGTGGCATGAAGAGCATGAATTCATGGCTAAAGAACACAACGTAATCGCAGTCTTGCCACGATTGCTGAAAATCTACGAGTCATTAGTTGAAGTTTGAGTGACCAATTGTATGTGGTCTAGGTAAAGAACCACCTGCTGATCGTTTGGTAATCGAGAATCGCTTGCACTCGACCCATTGCCAACTAGTATAGACTCCATCAAGCCCTAAGGAGTTCATACGATTTCCGATTGATCAGGGATAGAATTTCCCAAAATCAGCGCTGACTCTGCCCAGATCACTAATGTCAACCTTTCCGTCACCATTGATATCTGTTATGAACACGTTCTTCACGGTATAAGCGCGCGCTTGATTGAACGGGCGAGAATCTGACCAGTGATGAAAGCACATCCAAAAGAATAAGTTCGGCCCGATTCACTGGAGTAGCGTTATGGTAGTAGTCAGAGGAAAGACCAACATGAAGAGCGAATCTGCACCCACCCTATGTTTCATCATAAACTGTGATTACAGATCAATTGGAGGCTCAAGGACGAGATTCAGAAAAGAACTTGAGTATTTCTCCACGAAGAACTACCGCCTAACAGTGATCTACTCCTCAGGAACCGCAGAGAAATCATTCACGAAAAAGAATGTGAACTATTATAACATACGGCATTTCCGTTATTTGCCAGTTCTCTACCAACTAAGGCTTTTTTTCAAATGCCTTAAACTCTACTCCTCTGACAGCCGAATTACATTCGTCGCTCATGAGCCCATCTCATTGATTCCGCCATCATTTCTCCGAGTTGCCGGGCTACACCCGAGAACTGTGCTGGTCATGCATGGGCCGAGTGCAGTCGAGACTTATCTCAGGGGTAACAAAACAATAGCAACCTTCTTGTCTATGATAGATCGAATTGCATTTAGACTTGCAGGAAGGATTATCGCGATTAGCGAGTATGAAAGGGATTATGCTGTCAGCTTGAAAGCGAATCCTGGAAAAATCACGATCATCAGAAATGGAATAGAGCTCCCGAGATTGACCAAAGATTCGTCTTTCAGGCAAGAGATGGGAATCCCTTCAGATAAGGTGCTCATTGGTTATCTCGGTACTGTTGCGGCATATCGGGGTACTGAGTTTCTGATCAAGGCATTTCCAATCGCAAAAACTCTGACCAAGGCATCTCTCGCTCTTGTCCTCGTCTTTAGAGAAGAACTGAATGCGGAGCAGAGAAGAAGGATCGCAGAGATAGCTGGGTATGACAAAGATGTCTTCATATCAAGACCAAGAGAGGACATCTCTCCAGTTCTACCAGCATTGGACATCTATGCATCTCACTTCTCTAAGAGAGTTGACGGTATAGGATTCTCCATAATGGAAGCTATGGGAGGTGCCTTGCCTGTAATCACAGGGACTGATGCCATAACGGCTAAGCTGCTGAGAGATGGTTACAATGCCATTCTTGTAAGTAAGGAGAATTCAAGAGAGATAGCCATGGCAATAAAGAAGCTTGCTGAAAATCCGTTGATAAGAAAAACCATTGGAGCTAACGCCAAGAAAACCGCACAGTTCGAATTCTCAAAAGAACATATGGTCACGTTGGTTGAGAAAGAGTATGTTAGAGATCAGTGACTGATGAGCCCGATAATACTGGAGCTGGTAACGTCTTTCCTCGTGATATCGCGTGCGCGAAATATCTAGCGACTCACATATTAGTCGATAAGAAGGAGTACCCTTTTGCGATAAGTTCTAATTGCTGGGATTCAATAATCCAAGGAAAACGTTTCGCTGTGTGGCAAAGGGAAAAGTGACCTGAAGGAAAGTGAGAGAAGCGATGCAAGAGTATATGGGCGGAGGGAAAGCAGATTTGCCAGGCTACGTGAGTGAAGCCAGCACGAACCATAGATCTAACAGGACTACCACACAACATGAGGAGAGTGCAGCAACGTGCCACGAGCACCTCTGTGAGGGACTCGTATGGTAAGCGTAGCATTGGTCATAGGAACCCGCCCACAGATCATAAAGGCTTCCGCGATAGTGAGAGAAGCACAGAAGCACAAAATAGATGTCCACATCATACAGACCGGACAGCACTATGATTACGAGATGACGCAAATATTTCTTGAGGAATTCAAAATGCCAGACAACTACGTCAACCTTGGCGTTGGATCTGGAACTCATTGTTGGCAGATAGCAACCATGATTACAAGACTAGAGGAGACGTTGGCGAAGCAGAGTGCTGATTTAGTCCTGGTTTTAGGAGATACGAACTCAACGCTGGCTGGGGCTTTGTCAAGCTCAATGCTTAGGATACCGTTAGCACACGTTGAGGCTGGAGCCAGAAGCTATGACATGACGATGCCAGAAGAGGTAAACAGACGGCTGACAGACCATGTTTCTTCGTTGCTGTTCGCACCAACGGAAAACTGCAAGAGGAATCTGATAAAAGAGAACATACCGGAAAAACTCATCTTCCTAGTTGGAGACATTATGCTTGATGTCTTGCTCAGCAATAAGAACCTAATGGAGCAGAATGGAATCGTGAGAGAACTCGGGTTGGAAGAAGAAGAGTACGCAATCTTAACGCTACATAGACCCAGCAATCTTGTGCCAAAGAAGATAAGGAACCTCATGGTCAGCATTAAGAACTCGAATCTTAGGACAGTATTCCCAATCCATCCGCGGACTCGAAAAGAACTGGAAAAAATGGGAATAGAGAGTCCCGCGAATCTGCTAATCAGCAAACCACTCGGCTACCTAGAAATGATGAAACTACTATCGAAAGCCAGAATTCTAATCACGGACTCGGGTGGACTGCAGAAAGAGTCTTTCTGGCTCAATATTCCTTGCCTGACACTTCGCAAGAATACAGAGTGGCCTGAGACGGTCGAATTAGGTGCGAACGAACTAGTCGGAGAAGAATTCAAGAACCTAGCGGGCAAAATCGAACAGCGCCTAGAAAAACCATCTGCGACTAGAAATCGGCTCAATCCCTTCGGAGATGGAAAGGCTTCAAAGAGAATCATTGAGGTGATATTATCGCATGCCTAAGGCTCTGGTCACTGGCTGTGCCGGATTAATTGGCAGCCACCTCGTTGACGCGTTATTGACAAAAAAGTACAATGTCGTAGGCTTCGATGACCTCTCCGTAGGGAAACTCAGCCATGTTGAACATAACCTTCGGAACTCCAACTTCACATTTCAAAACGTCGATGTGTCCGATTTTGACCAGGTGCAGAAATACAGGCATCTCTGCAGGCAATCAAATGTGATTGTTCACCTCGCATCCGCGAAGAAACCTTATGAAACCGCGCATGAGAGCCCGATGCTTCTGCAGAATGTGCGTGCAACTGAGAATATGCTTGAACTGGCAAGAACTGAAAAATGCAGGTTCATCTATGCTTCCAGTTCAGATGTTTATGGCTACGGCAACGTTCCTATGAAGGAAACTGACGACTTATGTATAGGAGCAAGCAACGTAAAAAGATGGAGTTATGCCGTCTCAAAAATATATGGAGAGCATCTTTGCTTTGGATACTACAAGGACTTTGACGTTCCGATAGTGGTACTTAGATATTTCGGATGTTTCGGAGAAAGGGCCAGCGTATCTTGGAGTGGAGGGCACGCAATGGTTTTCATCAAAGCAATTCTGGACGACGAAGAGGTCACCATACACGGGGATGGCAAGCAGACTAGAAGCATGTGTCATGTCAGTGACGTAGTCAATGGAACTGTGAAAGCCATTGAAACACCAGAGGCGGTAGGCGAGATTATCAATATTGGTGGGACAGATGAAATGAGTGTCCTTGATTTTGCGCTCTTGGTTGGCAAGATACTCAGGAGGAAACCAAGGGTGAAGTTTGTGCCATTCAAGAACCTAGCTGGCAACTATAAAGAAATTATGCGAAGACTACCTGATTTGTCGAAGGCCAGAACTATATTGAATTTCAGTCCAAGAGTCTCGACGACAGAAGCCATCAGAAGAACCGCAAAATGGATCCAAGAAACAAAACCCGAGAAGTGACCACCATTCCCTTTGACACAATATTGAACCCTTTTCAACTGGAGTCCCTTAGCCTTTTGCTCCTTTTCCTCATTTCCACCGAAAAAAAGCTTTGGACTATAGATCATTTCAGGGAAAACTGGGAGCATATGAAGGCCAATTTAAGCAGAGCACTCTCTCTCTTTGGTGAGCCTCCTGTGTCCCCAAAGATCGCTGACATCGGGGGGGGAAACAGTGAATTCTCGGGCGGACTGAACAAAGATAGCAGAGAGAAATCGAGTTAAGTGTGACCGCTTTCATCTTGATACCAGCGTATGATGACAAAGAATACATTGAGAATTCGATAGCTAGTCTAGCGCGCGCGAAGTTTATCGTTAAGAGTATTAGAGAGGAACGCCGATATTGTCATTGCGCGCGCGCCGTTCGTCAAGTTATCGGTTTCGGTCTTGTTTTCAGTCTGATCAGCATCTTCGTCCTGCTTATCCAGTTGTAAATGGGGATCAAAGGGCGTTTGGCTGCTTGTGGAAGAGCATCTTTGAAGTCATGATGAA
>JBGOZA010000054.1:0-7316 GCA_041480025.1 Bathyarchaeia archaeon
CTTCTTACCAGATACGCAGAGATGTGTCTTCCTAGATCCTCTGTCCTCAGACTGCTTGATATATCCTGCAAGGCCCCTGACATGTAGAATGTTCCCCTATGATGTGAAGGATAGCGCTATCTTCATGGTTAATGAGACGGATGAATGTCCGGGTGTCGGTCACGGCGAACGGGTCAATATCCAAAGACTGCATAGGCTCTCAAAGATGTGTGAAAAACTACTTTGCATTGATGAATTACTCTTTCGGGAATTTGTGCAATGTGAAGGCTTGAGAAAAACAGACTTAAGTGCAGACTATGCTGAGAGTATCAACATCATTGATCCATTTGTCCAGCTTGGGTTGATACCAAGCTTGCGGTGAGTCTGGCTATGGCCGAATGTTGTTTTTCTTGTTTTTTGAGTTTTTCAGATAGAGGGATTCAAGTTTTCTGCGCGCGCACTCTGAGAACCTTGCTCGAATGTTAAGAAACGATAGAACTCACAACTTCCAGTGCGGAGTTCATCACACTCATTTATGACTCATCATTTCTCAAGTATGCTCACAACTATTAGCGCGCGCTCAAGAACACTCTCGACTCGAAACGACTTTGACGAGTTGCATTTCACAGAGACGCTTGTACAACTCGTTCTCTTTGATGAGCCGTTGGTGATTTCCTTCTGCTTGAATCTCACCATCAGAAAGAACGATTATTCGATCAGCGTCTCTGACTGTGCTGACGCGGTGGGTCACAATGATGATGACACGGTTCTTCATCTCAGCTTTCAGAGCGGTCTGTATGAGCTGCTCTGTGTAGGGGTCCACACTGCTTGTCGCCTCATCAAGGATCAAAACCTTCGGATCGGCAATGAGAGCTCTGGCAAGACAGATGAGTTGACGTTGGCCGTAACTTAGGTTACTCCCGCGCTCCTTGACTTCCTCATCATAGCCTTTGGGCAGCCTCATAATGGGTTCATGTATGCCGACGAGTTTCGCTATCCTGAACATTTCGTCTTCGCTGGCATCGGGACGACCAAACTTGAGATTATACTTCAATGTACCTTGGAAGAGATACGGCTCTTGGAGGACGATGCTCACCTTTCTCCTGAGAGACTTGAGCTTCACCTTTCTCAAATCGACGCCATCAATCGTCACTTCACCACTATCGGGGTCGTAGAACCGTCCAACCAAGTTGATTATGCTGGACTTTCCAGAGCCGGTAGGACCGAAAATTGCAAGGCGTTCCCCCGGCCTTGTCTTTATGCTGACTCCTTTGAGGACAGGCTGGTCCTTCACGTAACTGAAGTAGGCATTCTTGATCTCGACAACGCCTTCACCGTTCCCTAGTTCTACGGCGCCTGGGGCTTCTCTCACCTCTGGCTCAATGTCAAGTATCCCGAATATGCGTTCCGCACCGGCTAGAGCGCTCTGTATTCCCCCGTAGAACGTGCTAATACTTTCTATAGGGGTCAAGAAGCTTGTCAAGTACTGTGTGAAGGCGACGAGATCGCCTAGAGATGCTGTTGCAGCGATTACTTCTCGGCCTCCAACAAACCAGATCAGGGCGCTTATCAGAGCGGTAAAGAAACTGACCGTGGAATCATAGATGTTTGACGTGACCTCAGCCTTAATCTGGGCGCGAGCATTCTCCTCATTCACCTTATTGAAATCAGCTAGACTCTTCTCCTCCTGGGCCATCGCCTTCGTCACTTTTGCCCCATACATGAGGTCCTGGACCTTTGACGTCATCGAAGCAATGTTCAGTCGAGCCACCCTCCAGTTACCTCGGACAAATCGACTCAACGTTCTAGTCACAATGGCGAGGACAGGAGCCATAATCAGCGCCACAAGGGCTAGTTGAGTGTTGAGAAGAAGCATAGTAGCAACTGTAGCCACAGCCGTGATCATGTCAGCTACTACGCCAATCATGCCAGAGGAGACGAGACTCCTCATCGCCTCAGCATCATTAGTAACCCGCGAGACGAGATTGCCCGTGTTACCGTATTCGAAGAAGTTCTGGCTAAGCTTCTCAAGGTGGAGGAAGAAATCCCTCCGGATATCAGCTATCATATAGTAGCCAAGTTTGTTGATGAAATACTCTTGAAGACTCATCACCGCCCAGAGGGCAACACCCACCGAGACATATATCAGACTGGCCGAGACAAGATTCGTCCAAAGCGTCGGTACACCTCCTCCGCTCATGGCCGAGGAGACTCCTCTGATTATGTTTGCTAGCCATTGCTCGTTCGCCTCCGGTGAATTGCTGATGAAGTTGTCAAAAGTAACCTTGTAAATGAATGGGCCAGCAAGAGTTAGCAGCGTCTTCACCGCTATGATCAAGCCCACCACTGCGACCAGAGGCTTATGGCGCAACATGTACTCTCTTACTAGCCTCTTCACGAGACCCCAGTCGCTGATCCTTCGCTGAGTAGACTCCAATGATCCCACAGTATATCTGCCCGCGTACTCAGCCATCAGCCAATGACCTCCGGCTCCAGCGCCAGAATCTGGGACTCAATAAGCAGACGATACTTCTCGCAAGATTCCAAGAGACCAGAATGCTTGCCGACAGCTATTACGCGTCCCTCATCCACTACGACGATCTTATCAGCATTCTCACACGTGGATGCCCGCTGCGTGATAATCAAAGCTGTACGCCCCTCAAGGAGAGCATCAATAGCCTTCCGAATCGATACCTCTGTCTCAGCGTCGACACTGCTAGTTGAATCGTCGAGGATGAGAATTCGCGGGTTGATCAGGAGAACCCTTGCTACGGCGACTCTCTGCCTCTGTCCCCCGCTCAGAGTGAGACCTCTCTCCCCAACCTCTGTTTCATAGCCCTTTGGTAGAGAGATGATGTAATCATGTATCTGCGCGGCCTTCGCGGCTTGAATCACCTCGTCATCAGATGCCTCAGGTTTCCCGAAAGTGATGTTCTCCCTTATTGTCGTTGAGAACATGTAGATGTCTTGGAGAACAATTCCAACCTGTTTCCTGAGAGACCTGAGAGAAGCCTCCCGGATGTCGCGTCCATCCAATAGAACTTGCCCTTTTGTTACATCGTAGAACCTAGGCACGAGTTCAGTGAGCGCGCTCTTACCTGAGCCGACGAAACCTATTATCGCCACCTTCTCACCAGCTGACACTTTCAGGTTTATGTCCTTCAGAGTCTCAGCGTCTCCTCCGTAGCTGAAAGAAACGTTCCTGAACTCAATGTCGCCTCTAAGTCTTGGGAGATCAAAAGGATGCTCCGCCTCCGGTACGTCTCTTCCCACGTCTAGCACTTCGAATATCCGGCGAGCGCTTACCAGTCCATCTTGATAGTAATCTATGAGTCGCGCAAACATTCTGACCGGACCAACAAGTTGGTTGAAGTAGGTTCCGAAGACTACGAGTTCGCCGAGAGTGAGCGAGCCTTCGGATACCATGATTCCGCCGAACGCTAGGATAAGTGCCGTACCTATCGCTGTAATCATCGTGTTTGAAGGCGTGTAGGGGGCCTGTATCCTCAGAGTTCTGAGGCTTCTATCCACGTATCCTTGGTTCTCCTTCTCAAACCTCTCTGCGAAGGCGTCCTCCTGCCCAAACCCCTTGATCAGCTTCTGCGCAGTAATCCCCTCGATTAACACTGAGTTCAGAGAGTCGAGCTGGGCTCTCGTCGCTAACATCCTTTCCCTAGCCTTCCCCATGTAGAGCCGAGTCGTCAAGAAGATTACTGGGAGGGGAAGAAGGATTATCATGGTCAGTCTCAAGTCTATCGTCAACAGAACAGCGACAGTGAAAATAAGCTGGAGGCTCATCCTGAAGGTTTCACGGACAGTTTCCGAGTAGAACATGTCGATCGCATTCATGTCGCTGGTTACTCGGCTAATGATCTGTCCGGTCCTGATTTGTCCGAGGTAACTGAACGATTTGTTTATGAGGGCATTGTAGAGTTGGCGTCGCATATCTCGGAGGATCTTCTGGCTCATCACCCCGCGCAGATACCGGTGGACAATGAAGAATACTGACCTGACTACGGCCAGCGCCAACATTGTGATGCTGAGTATGAAGAGTAGCCCCAGCCTGTCGCTGATTCCTGTCCAAGTCTTCATCAGCTCCAGAAACCAGTTGGCTGCTCCAGGCACTGGGACTAGAGCATAGTCAATGATCAACATTACGAGCAGAGGCGCGACTAGACTGTAGACGCCCTCTCTTCCAAAGGCTGTCACATTGATCATGATGTAAGTGCCCGAGTAGGGTTTGATATACCCAAGAAGACGCTTGGTCAGATTCCAGTTTGATGGATTGTATTCCTTCGTCATTACTTCCCTGATCACAGCGTGTAATTGCATGCGCAGAACAACTATATTTCTCTACAGATGGCTACACGGCAACTCCCAAGAGGCACGCGCTTTGAGTTAGTCAGAGATAAAGTATGTGTGTAAGCTGAAGTTTAGCGCGCGCGCTCGGCCTAACTATTTAGGCACCATGTCATGCGCGCTCTCCGGCGCGTCCGGGAGCCTACTCTAACTATATATTGATTCGAAGTCTAACCTTTCTTGAGAGACTGCAATGCGTTTCATAGTCTATGGCGCCGGTGCGATTGGAAGCGTCGTCGGCGGCCATCTCTACAAGACCGGCCACGACGTCGTATTGGTCGGCAACCCATTCCACATGGACAAGATCAACGAGGAAGGTCTACGACTTGTCACGCCAACCGAGACCTACGTGATCAGGATCCCAGCTCACAAGAAGGCTGTGGAATTGGCGCCTTTCGACGAAAAAGAAGATGTCTTGTTATTGACAGCCAAATCCCAGCAAACCCTAATGTGCCTTGGGCAACTGAAAAATGCTGGGGCCCCAAGAACATTACCGATCTTCTGCGTCCAGAACTCTATCACCAATGAGGCTTTGGCAACGCGCATCTTCGACCACGTATACGGCGTGATGGTCAGGGTTGGGGGAATCTTCCTGCGACCTGGAGAAGTCATCAACCCAGTATCTGGCAACGCGGGGTTCCTTGAAGTTGGTCTCTACCCGCGCGGCTCAGACGAACTAGCCCACAAAGTGGCAGATGCCTTCGGGACAGCAGGCTTCGCTGGTGGCGTGAACGAATGGGTTATGCGAGCAAAAGCTGCCAAATGCCTTCAAAACCTAGCCAACGCCATGGGAGCAGTAACCAACGGCAGAGAAGAGGACGGCAGCTTCATGGCCTCAGCCAGGAGGGAGGCTATGAATGTTTGGAAGGCAGCGGGGATCGAGTGGGAAGACGCTGAAGAGTTCAATAAACGTACCCGGGAGAGGCGTGGAGCCACCAAGATGCCAAAGGGCTACGAAAACATACGTAACCTAGGATCATCATGGCAAAGCCTCGTTAGGGGCACCGGCAATGTCGAGGCCGAACAGTTGAATGGGGACGTCGTCAAACTAGGACGGATGCTTGGAATCAAGGCGCCTTACAATGAAGTCCTTTGGCGAGTGGCTGAGGAGATGGCGAAGAACAACGACAAGTCTGGAAAATACTCAGCTGAAGACCTAACAAGAATGGCCAAAGAAGTTGAGCATGTTTCCTGACCGTTTGGCACTGCATTCCTGTTGGGCACAGATCTGGCAGCCTATCAGACTATTAAATCAGCCAGCGCAGAGCGCGCGCCTGAGAAGAAAAATATTTCAGTTCAGGGAGGGGAAAGTTTAGCCCCCAGACCCAAACCCGAAATACCCGAAGTGAATCTAACATATACATAAGTTACAAAGGGAATTTCATGGATTCTGAAAAACTAGATGAACTCTCACCTGACAACTTCTGTTCATACAGTCATTTACCAAGTAACCAGCGAATTCAATGGACAGGATCTGTTGAACAAAAACTATGGGGATTGATGATTGTATGGTCTGAGGCGAAGTTTAACTTCCCCTTTTTCGACAGGATCACTGACCTCAATTGGGACAACAAAGTCCAGGAATATATCCCACGCATCATAAACACGAACACAATTGATGAATACTATGATATTCTCATGGAATTCGCTGCTCTGTTGCAAGATGGGCATACATCAGTTATCCCTCCTTGGAGAACAACATATGAGAGGTTCATCAAACCAGGATATGACTACCCCCCAGTGGAGCTTCAAGTCGTTGAAGACAAGTTCATTGTAGCAAGAACAAGCTACACTGAGGAAGTTCTGAAGCAGAGAATATACCCAGGGTTAGAAGTCTTGGAAATCGGTGAACAACCCATACTTGACTATCTCAGGGAAAACATCTTGCGTTTCAACTCACATGGTACAACCCAAGCGAACGAAGCCATTGGATTGATAGGCATTCTCAGTGGCCCAAAAGACAGCCAGGTATTGCTCAAAGTCAGAGACTCAGATGGTACTACACGTGAGGTCTACCTGACCAGAAACTCAACGGATAGAGAAGGCGTTTCATTTCAATGGCGATTATTACAGGGTCTGATAAGCGATCCGTTAGTTGAGAATAGGCTGACTACTCCAGGTATCTGCTGCATTCAAATCCTTAGCTTCATGAACAAAAGAGTGGTGGAAGAATTCCAGAAGATCTTCGACGGCCTTGATTTATCAAGCGTCAGAGGAATCATTCTCGATGTCAGATACAACCTGGGTGGAAACGACACTTATGTTCACGATATTATCAGCTTCTTAACGGATGAGCCTTTGAAAGCATCGAAGTGGAAGAGCATTTCCTATGTGCCAGCTTATCGATCATGGGGCAGACCAACTAGATGGGAGGAGCATGACCCTTACATTGTTGAGCCTCGATCAGGAAAAAGGTATACTGGACCGCTTGTAGTTTTGACTGGACCAGGGACACACAGTGGAACTGAGGATTTCCTGGTACCATTGAAGTATTCTCGAAGGGCAGTAGTCGTGGGTGAGAAAACGGCCGGAAGCACAGGGAATCAGGTCGCAGTTCCTCTACCTGGTGGAGGAACATTCAGGGTAGTGTCGAAAAGAGACTTGTTTCCGGATGGACGAGAGTTTGTCGGCATTGGCATTTCCCCGGACATACATGTGCAACCGACAAAGGAAGATCTACTTGAACAGAAAGATCCTGTCCTTCAGAAGGGAATTGAGGTAATACTCAATTGGGACATCTATCATAGAAAAGAGGACGCCCCCTCTTCTGTTTCATAGCGCACGTTAATCATCTTATTTCGCGCGCTGAAACCTCGTCAAAAGATTACTTGAAGGGTCTCATCTATTATTCTTAAGTTAGTCACTGCTGCTTTTGCGTCTTGTTTGCTTAGCAGGTTTCTTCTTCGCAGCTTATCGAGCTTTGAGATGATCCTGAAAACCTCATTGAACGCTGATTTCACGTTGAGGTTTCTGTTCAA
>JBGOZA010000055.1:0-7023 GCA_041480025.1 Bathyarchaeia archaeon
ATTGATCTTCCCCTTGTGAGCAAGCAGGACGTACACTTGAGACTTGTCGAAGAAGGACTTGAAGTAGAAGCTTCCTTGTCGAGGTGTGTTAGACTTGAGCGCTGGGGAACAGTGCAGCGGAGCTGCGAGTTCAAGTATCTATACAAAATTGTGCCATTACCAAGTCCAGTGGTCTCTGAGGAAGCGAAGGCCACCTTCAAGAAAGGGATACTAAGAGTTGAGCTGAGGAAGAGGAAGAAATCAGAACATAAAATACCACTAGAATAGTGCGTACAATCCAATAGCCTCACAGCATGATTCTCTCATTATCCCTCAGCGCGCGCTTGACTAGTTTAAGCTCCTCGGAATCCACTTTCAGCCACAGAGAGAGGTATCATGGAGAAGAATTGACACTTGGCCCAAGAAAAGAGACAGGCAGCATGGTGCGCGTCGATTTGGCACCTCATGCGGTTGAAGCTGACTTTGGGGAATGGTTTAAGAAAGTTCCTAAAGTATCTTAGGGGAGAGCAGAGCGCGCTCACGGAGAACTATTCTGATGAGAACAGAATCATACGTTTTGGCGATTAATTCTGGCTCATCAAGTATCAAGTTTTCATTGTATCAGAAAGATGAATTGCCCAAGCGACGATGTTTTGGGATGGTTGACCGTATTGGTCTGGATTACACAAATCTCACCTATAGCGACCCCACTAGGAATCAGATGATAAGTCGCAGAATCGGAGCTCCAGACCACACATCAGCGGCGAATTCCCTGATTGACCTGCTTCAAGAGCAGGTTGGTTTCACTTCAGTCATGGCTGTGGGACACCGCATCGTCAATGGGGGCGCGAAATACTGGCAACCACAACTAGTCACAAGGGAACTGCTTGATGAGCTGCGACGCATCAGCCCGTACGATTTGGAACACTTGCCATCTGAGATTGAACTCATCGATCTGTTCGGTGAACGTTTTCAGGGGCTGCCTCAAGTGGCTTGTTTCGACACCGCTTTCCATCATGATATGCCGCGTGTTGCCCAGATCTTGCCAATTCCCAGGTCCTTCGGCGAAAATGGAGTCCGACGCTACGGTTTCCACGGCCTATCTTATGCGTTTCTCATGGAAGAATTGGCTCGCGAAGCCGGTGTTGAGGCCGCGCAAGGCCGCGTAATACTCGCTCATCTAGGCAACGGAGCCAATCTGGCAGCGGTGTGCGGTGGAAGAAGCATTGACACCAGCATGGGCTTCACACCAATGGCCGGATTGCCCATGAGCACGCGCTCTGGTGACTTGGATCCTGGGCTGTTCTTGTACGTAGTGCAAACTGAGCAGATGACTGCCAAGCAGTTTAACCAGATGGTCAACTACGAGTCAGGTTTGCTCGGTATCTCGGAAACCAGTTCAGACATGCGCGATTTGCTTAAACATGAAGTTGACGATGTTCGAGCTGCAGAAGCTGTTGATTTCTTCTGCTATCAAGTGAAGAAGTGGATCGGCGCGTTTTCCGCTGCCCTAGGTGGGCTAGATACACTAGTTTTTCAGCTGGCATAGGCAAGAATGCCTCAGAAGTTCGCAAACGTATCTGCAGCGGCTTAGGGTTTATCGGTGTCGAATTGGATGAAGCTAGGAACGCTGCCAATGAGGCGGTGATTTCCACAGGCGGAAGCCCTGCAACAGTTCGAGTGATCCACACCGATGAAGAAATAATGATTGCCAAAGATGTACTTCGGATTATGGATGTGATTGTTCAGGAGAGAATCAAAAAGACCGATGAGAAGGAACTACCCCATGAGTAAACCGGAACCTCTGGACCCAGATCTTCTACGAAAGATGAACGCTTATTGGTTTGCCGCCAATTATCTGTCGGTTGGCCAAATCTACCTCTATGACAACCCGCTGCTGAAAGAGCCTCTGAAACTGGAGCAAATTAAGCCAAGACTGCTGGGCCATTGGGGCACCACACCCGGATTGAACTTCATCTATGTGCACCTCAACCGAGTCATCAATAAATATGATCTGAATGTTATTTTCGTGACTGCTCCTGGCCATGGAGGAGCTGGTCTGGTAGCCAACACCTACCTTGAGGGAACATACAGCGAACTTTACCCCGAGATTTCACAGGACGAGCAGGGGATGAAACGCTTGTTTACACAGTTCTCCTTCCCAGGAGGTATTCCTAGCCACACGGCCCCGGAAACTCCGGGTTCTATAAATGAAGGAGGGGAACTCGGGTATTCTCTTGCCCACGCATATGGCGCTGCGTTTGACAACCCCGACCTGCTGGTTGCCTGCGTCGTGGGGGATGGTGAAGCGGAGACCGGACCGCTGTCCGCTAGCTGGCATTCCAACAAATTCCTTAACCCCATCCACGACGGTGCGGTTCTGCCTATCCTGCACTTGAACGGCTACAAAATTGACAACCCCACCGTGCTGGCGCGCATCAAACAGGAGGAATTAGAAGAGCTTCTCCGCGGCTACGGTTACAACCCTTATTTCGTCGAGGGGGATCAGCCTGAAATAGTTCACCAGATCATGGCGGAAACGCTTGACAAAGTCATCGCGGAAATCAAAAGTATTCAAACCGAAGCGCGGACCAACGGGTTCAAAGAGAGAATAGCCTGGCCCATGATCGTTCTGCGCACACCCAAAGGATGGACAGGGCCAAAGGAAGTAGATGGCTTGCCCATCGAAGGTACATGGCGCTCACACCAAGTGCCGCTTTCGGACCTAGCGACCAAGCCCGAGCATCTCGAAATACTGGAGCAATGGATGAAGAGCTACAAACCAGAGGAACTATTCGATCAGAGTGGCAGACTAATACATGAACTGGCGGAACTGGCGCCGAAAAATGAGCGACGGATGGGAGCCAACCCACATGCCAACGGCGGCATTCTCCTAAGCGATTTGCGAATGCCTGACTTCCGAGAATACGCTATCCACGTTCCACTACCAGGATATGTTCAGGCGGAGGCAACTTTGGCCATGGGAGCGTTCCTGCGCGATGTAATGAAGTTGAATTGGGACTATCGCAACTTCCGTGTTTTTGGTCCAGATGAGACGACTTCCAACCGTCTAACTCATCTGTTCGACATAACTGACAAAGTCTCCACTGCAGAAATTCTAGAAACCGATGACCACGTGTCACCAGACGGCCGCGTTATGGAGGTGCTTAGTGAGCATCTGTGCCAAGGTTGGCTGGAAGGTTACCTTCTCACTGGCAGACACGGATTATTCTCATGTTATGAAGCATTCGTTCACATAGTTGATTCCATGTTCAACCAGCATGCCAAATGGCTTAAAGTCACACGCCAGATCCCATGGAGGCGACCCATCGCGTCATTGAATTATCTACTAACTTCGCACGTGTGGAGGCAAGACCACAATGGGTTCAGCCACCAGGACCCGGGATTCATCGATAATGTAGTGAACAAGAAGGCTGATGTGATCCGCGTATATTTGCCGCCCGACGCTAATACTCTGCTGTCGGTGACCGACAATTGTCTACGAAGTCGCCACTATGTCAACGTCATCATTGCAGGTAAACAGCCGGAGCTGCAGTGGCTGGACATGGATTCCGCCATCAAACACTGCAGTGCTGGACTCGGCATTTGGGAATGGGCGAGTAACGATGCGGGGGAAGATCCAGATGTTGTGATGGCCTGCGCGGGAGATGTACCCACATTGGAGACACTTGCAGCAGTCGAGATACTCCGACAAAACTTTCCAGAATTGAAGATCCGAGTTATTAATGTGGTAGATCTAATGACACTTCAATCGCAAAGTGAGCATCCCCATGGCATAAGCGACAAGGACTTTGATACCCTCTTCACCAAGGACAAGCCCATAATCTTCGCTTTTCACGGCTACCCATCACTGATTCACCGCCTGACCTATCGCCGAACAAACCATGATAACCTGCACGTTCACGGGTACAAAGAGGAAGGAACGACAACCACGCCTTTTGACATGGTCGTGCTCAATGAACTCGACAGATTTCATCTGGTCGGCGACGTGATTGACCGTGTGCCGAAATTGGAATCACAGGCTGCGTATGTCAAACAATATATCCGTGACAAGCTCCTCGACCACAAGAACTACATCCGCAAGCATGGCGAGGACTTACCTGAAATTCGAAACTGGAAATGGAGTCTAGGCGCAGCAGAAGACCAAAGCGTAGCCTAGCGTGCGCAACTTGCAGCGGATTCGTGCAGCGGTGGCGCGCGCCTCCGATTCTACGTTGTTGAGACAGAATAGCAGAGGAACAGTAGTCTCTTGGCTAGTTAGAGATTATCCTCCTCAAGATATGTTGGTGAACTCACTTCCCATCCACCCTTGGATTGGAGGAACTTCTCTAAGCTTGACATAGATTGCTCTTCGCCATGGATCAGGAAAACATGTTTCGGTGGAGACTTGAAGTTGTTGAGCCAGCGTTGCAGGTCGTCCATGCCAGCGTGGGCAGAAAAGGCATCGATGCTTTCGATTTTCATCTGCACAGGATAAGACTGCCCATAGATCATGACGGGAGAAACGCCATCCAAGATTTGGCGACCCAGAGTCCCAGCTGCCTGGTACCCCACAAAGATAAGGGTGCATTCTGGACGAGCTATGTTCCTTATCAGATGATGTTCAATGCGTCCACCAGTAATCATCCCCGAACCAGCCATGATAACGGTTGACCCCTTGATCAGATTGATAGCCTTAGACGCTTCAACAGAATCGACAAGCTTCAACCCTGGATATTCAAATGGGGATTGGCCATTCTTGAAGAGTTCAAGTGTCTGCTTGTCAAAATACTGTTGACTTCGCTCAAAGACCTTTGTGATTTCGACTGCCATCGGGCTGTCGAGAAACATCATGATATAGGGAATCCTTTGTGCTCGCGCTAGGCCGTCAAAATGATATAGAAGTTCTTGGGCACGCTCGATAGCAAAGGTGGGGATCAGGATGTTTCCCCCCGCCTTCACAGTGTCGTTGACGATTTTTGAGAGTCGTTCATCAATGTCCTGAGAACTATCATGATTGCGGTCACCATATGTAGACTCCATGACCACGTAGTCCGCTCGATCAAAAACAGAAGGATTGCCTAAAAGAGGCTTATCCCACTGACCAATGTCTCCTGAGAAGATGATATTATGCGATCCATTCTCATCTTGGACGACGATCTCAATCATGGCCGAGCCCAAGATGTGACCCGCATCGTGGAAACAGACCTTGACTCGATCGCTCAACTGAACATATTCTTCATAGGGAACGGCTTTCAGAAGTGGAAAGCATTTCTCAGCATCCTGAACATTGTATAGAAGTGTTTCTGTGAGTGGATTTTTTTCATTGTGTTTTTCCTTGTAGGCGGCATCTTCTTCCTGCATTCGTGCGGAATCCAGAATCACGATGGGAAAAAGTTCCTTAGATGCGGGGGTTAGCAGAATGTCTCCAGTGAATCCTTCCTTGACAAGCTTGGGAATAAGGCCGCAGTGGTCGAGGTGAACATGGGTGAGAAGAAGATGCTGGATCTGGTTTGGAGGAACGGGAAACGACTCCCAGTTTCTGTGGGAATAGTCCCGCTCCTGGTACATTCCGCAATCAACAAGAATCTTGACTCCATCGGCATCTAGAAAATAGCTTGATCCCGTCACTTGACGTGTTGCGCCTAGGAATTTTATTTTCATGAACTTCTTCCCCACATCAACAGTTAGCTTGTTAATCTAATCAGTTTTTCGTTTTACTGATCGCGTGGCGCGCGCTAAAGTGACTAATTGCTAAAGTAGGTCTGCAAGCCCAAAAACAAGAGTCGTGAAATCAGTACCCTTCTGAGAAGATCGTCCCGCAAGAGATAAGAGCTTTAGCAAGGATAATGGTACCAGGTGAGTATTTGCCCATCTATGTGCTTCTAACAACCCTTACAGCTGAAGGAAGAAAGACGATCAAGAATAAGCCTGAAAGGATCAATGAGGTCAACAAGGAGCTTGAAACCTTTGGCGCTAAGGTTCTGCATCAATACGTTGTCTTGGGACCGTATGACTTTGTGAACATCGTTGAGGCTCCTGATAACGAAACAATTCTTCGCCTCTCTATCGAATTGGGGTCGCGAGGCACTGTGAGTATGATCAGCATGCCTGCGATGTTAACGGAGGATCTGATCTCACATTTGCCTATGAGTCAAACATTTCAAGTCACCAGAAAGGCCTAGTACACATTGAGCGCGCTCTGAAACAAGAAGAATGCGTTCCCAGAGAAGAGGTTACGGGAGAATATGAAGGAGAATTCGCCGAGGACAGATTCTGAATAGGCACTCAACTAAGTTACACCTCTTTGACCATTGTCTCCTGCCACGATACAAGTTCCTTACTGCGACGAATGTTTTTCCTTATACTATCTTTAATTCTTTGAACACCATATCATGTATGATATCAGAGAAGATTATCAGGTGGTGATTAGATGATATTTGTGACTATGTGGAGGTTCAGGCAGAAGGCGACTAGGCAGATGCTAGCAGAATCAGTGAAATTGGCTGATCAGCTACCTAAGGAAGGCATCAAGATACTGGACAACTATTGGACGCTGGGAGGGGCTGACCTAATAACCGTGGCTGAGGCAAAAGATGAGAAGACTTTCATGAAGGCTCTCATAAGATACGGTGATGTGTTCTCAACCGAAACATTCGTTGCGTTAAGTAGAGAGGACGCGCTGAAACTATTTCAGTAGCATTCAAGAAGAATGCAGAGAAGAGTTCTGCCAAGAGAAGAATGGATGAGAAAGAAATGAGCAAGAGCCAAGGGTCCAATTCCCGTTCACAGCAAAAAAGGAGACGCGGACGAGGCGAAGGAAAGAGACGCGGAGAAGAGAAAAGGGAAAGAAAAGAAGAAAACTAATGGTTCGGGCCAATAGCGTGCTAGGAAGCATGGTAGCGCGCGCACTGCCCTTCTTTCTCAGAAATTTGAAATCTTCATCCTTTCTACTCTTTGCATACTATTCTCGATGCCACTGTCACAGCTGCAGCGACTGCAATTGTTATGTTTCTGCATAGTACAATCACATACATTCATGGA
>JBGOZA010000056.1:0-6996 GCA_041480025.1 Bathyarchaeia archaeon
CTCTGATTGTGGGAAGGAATGTGAAGTACCATTCAAGCCTACTGAGGGACGACCAGTATATTGTCGTGAATGCTATCCAAAGCATAGAAAACAATTCTAATCAGATAATTTCTGTTAGATAGTTTGCCAAATTCTCTCTCTTTTTTATTTTTTTCTTGATTTTGCTTAACTCCCTAGAAGATAGGAGGGGTCATCGCTGTTGCCCTCTCATGTTCTCTCCCAATTCTTTTTTCGCACGACGCTGAACAGAGAAAACCTGCAATAATACTGTGCTTATTAGAGACCCTTCGTGGAATAGTGCCGAGAACAACCAAAATGCCCATAGAATCTTGGAAAGAAAAAGCCAAGAGACTAAAAACAGATGTTCATGCTCTATTCCTGGCTTTCAGAGAACCCAATGTTCCTTGGTATGCAAAGGCATTGATGGCTCTGATAGTTGGTTACGCCATATGCCCCATAGATCTTATTCCAGATTTCATTCCTGTGCTTGGAGAACTAGATGATCTGATAATAGTGCCCGCGGGAATCGCTCTCGTTATGAAGATGATTCCTGAGGCTACTATGGAAGATTGTAGAAGAAGAGCCCGAGAAGAACCAATCAACTCAAAAACAAAATGGATAGTGACCGCCATAATCGTCGCGATATGGATTTTCGCTGTTTACATAGTGTTAAAGTTGGTTTTGCCTCTCCTCTTCTGATTCCTTCATTATATGAGCTGGGAGGCGTCATTGATGCTGCCCAATCATGTTGCCTCCCACAGGTTTTTAGCGCGTCGCAGATTTCATCGCCTCATAAGGCCCCTCTAGGACTCTTAACGAGGCTCAGGGCAACCATTACACCATTTGATAGATCATACTGGCCGGATAAGGGTCGTCCAAGGCTTTACTTAGTGGACTGGCCTTCTCAACTAGACTCCTCATGCTCAGCGCGCGCGATTGCGTCTAAACCGCCATACATATAGGTATAAGAGTGAAAAGCTTCTGAAATGGAGTTGAAACTAGAACGGTCACCAAGACAGACTGCTCTCAGTTGATCAGCGTGCGCTGGAAATCATCCTTGATCATATGAGTCGTGATGTTCATGGTCCTCAGCAAAGAAGAGTTGGTTCGCTATTCACGCCAGACAGTACTTCCTGAGATAGGCTTGAAGGGGCAGGAGAAACTCAAGAAAGCGAAGGTCTGCATCGTTGGTGTCGGCGGACTGGGTTCCGTTTCCTCAACCCAACTAGCAGCTATGGGTGTCGGTTATATCCGGATAATCGATCAAGACGTTGTAGACCTAACAAATCTTCACAGACAGTATCTCTACGACACAGGTTCCTTGGGATTCCCCAAGGTTGAGATTGCTCAAAAACGATTGAAGGCCCTCAACCCAAATGTGGAAGTTGAAGCATTGCCTCTGACAGTAACTCAGGATTCAGCAGAAGAAGCTGTGAAAGGTGTGGACGTTGTAGTCGATGCTCTAGATAAGTTTGCGCCACGATATGCCATAAACGCGGCATGTGTAAGAAACAAGATACCCTACATCTATGCTGGGGTACTCGGTACATATGGGAACGTAAGCACCATAATCCCAGGAGAGACCGCTTGCCTTGAATGTGTTGTTGGGAAAGTTGAAGATGGTACTTTGCCCACGTGTGAGACTGCAGGAGTCTATCCTCCAACCATTTCTATAGTTGCCAGCGTCCAGGTTAGAGAAGCGACGTACCTGTTACTTGGAAAGAAGCCTCAACTAATGAACAAACTGTTCTTTGTGGATACGCATTCATTTGAGTTCGAGTCGTTCGACATTGTTCGAAGACCTGACTGCAATACATGTAGTAAGCCACAAGTTCAGACAAGATCTTCAACTACAGATCCTAGGATTGCGGAACTGTGCGGGAAAGAGTCCTTCATGATTTCGCCGAGGTCAATGGTAACAATCAATCTGGAAAAGGCTACAGACCGGGTTGAGGAAGAATTCAGAATGAAGGTTCGTGCCGCTTTCGGTCTGACCTTCGATTATTCTGAAAAGATTTCTGTGAGCCTAATGAAAACAGGAAATATGTTGATCAAAGGGGTCAAAGATAGAGAGGAGGCTCTGCAGGTGTATGATCGGATCATGAAGATGCTTGAAGCTGCTTCTCTCCTCAGTTAGAGAACATGATCTTTGCTTAGAAGAGTTTGACAGATTAGAGGGCCTCAGACAAAGGTGTCTCGAATGTTAAGTCTCTTGGTCGTTTACAGAAATACTGCATCATATTCGGAAAAGATGCCCGTTATGATTTCGATTCTTGAGGATCTCAAGAGTCGATGGGGAATCGAATACTGTCTTAAAGAAATCTCCGATGTGGATTCTGATGAGGTCGTACGGCTTCAGGCACAGATTCGTGAAATTCCTCCTCAGAAAAGAGGAAGAATAATCAGTTTAGGTGGGAGCATACTGCCTATGTCTCACAGCAAGAGACTGAATGTTGAGAATACTCCCATTCTGATACTTTACAGAGACAGTTCTCCCATCCAAGTCTATCCACACATGCTGAGCAAACGCTACGTTTCCATCGAGGATGGATTAAGAACAATATTGGAGACTGGTCTCTCCGAGAAAGGAGATGAAAGTCTGCTTGAACCTCTTCTACAGAAGTTGATCATCGCAGATCCTTCTGTTCTTGAGAAAGGAGCATCGCTCATCGGTGCAGAGGTGAATGTCCAAGTCGGCGTGGCTGATCTCGTCCTTCAAGGAGTGGATGGGCGTCCTATTGTTGTGGAAATCAAAGTCCGAGCGGATGATTCGGCGATAGGACAGATAAGTCGCATAGCTGAAGGATATGCGTCGATGCAGAATGTTGAGGCAACAAATATCAGGAAAGCAATATTGTGCATGGATTATGTCAGAACGCTCACTGAGGCCTGCAGAGGAACAAATATAGAACTATATGTTGTGAGTTCGAACCGTATCATATGACTTCTTTCTGAATGCTCACGTTCTTTCCTGTTCTGCTTCAATACCAGGCGAACATACTTCTTTCATAGGCCGACCAGATATCTGAGGCACGCGTCATTTCTTGTCAGAAGAGACCTTTCCTTTGTCTCTTCTCAGGAAAGCGCGACCAGTGTTCGTGAACAATCTTCCATTTCTCTTCCAGTTTCTTGAGAACTATGGTTACACGGGAGTTTACGTCGAAATCTTGGTTTCGGATAGTTCCCCAATAATGGATCTGCAAAGTAGCTAGGCCAAAGTCGTCGAATTGTTTTTCCTTGTAGTAATTGATTTCGTAATCATACTTCTGAATGACTTTGTATGCGCCTCTCTCATTCTCCAATGCCTCGGTGGAATCCTGAAGATTTAGCGGTGGCCAATCATCGAATTTCGTGTATGATCCTTTTTCTATTATGCTGCTAATTGTCTCTTCATCATGGGTCTTAATGGCGTTCAGTCGCCTGTCCACTGTATTCTTGAGCTCTGATTCATAGTTAACTGGGTCAGTTGCCGGGCGAATGGCTGCCCCGCAGAATTTGCAGAAATAGCTTTGCTCTTCTATTTCTTTTCCACATTTTGGGCATGTAGTCATTCATATCATCTTGGAGTTGATTGTGCTCTCCTAGATCTCTTCATGAGGATAGGATAGTCCCCAGAAATATTCCGGGATTTCGTGTGAGTAGGGTCTCTCCTTTCCATATCGCACAAACGGTTTTGTTAGATGCCTTTGAGAACGTGGTGGAGGAAGATGGATTCCTAACTCAGTTATACGCTTCTTTTGGATGAGAGTCTTTTCGCCATGGGGGTCTCTTAGGCCGCAATGTCGGCAACGATATCCCTCATTCGTTCCCATTGATTCCATTCTTTTCCCACATGTAGGACATACAGGATTCTCAGAGATTGTTTCTTCGGAAAGCTCTAGGATTTCCAGCTTCTCCAGATTGACTGTTTCAGGTCTTTCTCCTTCGGCAGGTCGTACGCCTCCGTAGACGCGTACTCGGTCACCGACTATCAGGCTTTTCGCAGTTTTTCTGAGATTTCCCGAAGGTTCGTACGCTGCGACATCGATTTCTCCACTTGCGTCTTTGACTTGGAAAATAACATGTTTACCTGTTATACTTAGTGGTGCTTGTGAGACTGTACCTTCTATGGATATAGGGCATCTGGGTTTGGTCTTGGAAATATCCATTATGGGGGGGAGATGTAGATCGGTGCCTTGGTTGGTGCGGAATATTGCCCATCTCTCCAAATCCTCATCTAGCGTGATTTGGAGGAAAGCTCTTCTAACAGCGTTGGATGTCTCGCCGCGGATCCCTAATAGAACCGGGTCTGGGCCTCTTGGAGTAATCAAGACCCGTTTCTGTTCTTCATCAATATTGCTGAATGTTGTTCCTTCACTATTATTGTCCATCCTGAATACTGAACTTGAGTCAACTCGTCTTGTGCTTCCCCTGTTCTCAGGTTTCCTATATGCTAGGAACTCATATGTATGGTCGCCAAGAAGTGGTGTTCCAATGGCTCCAAGTGCGCCTATGATTCCTATTGCTGATCCGTAGCCAATTGCTTCTCCTCCACAATGTTTCAGAGTCCTCTCTGCTTCAGTCATGGTTAGTATTCTGTGCAGACAGCTATGACCGAAAGCTTCAACCTCTGCAGATAGGTGTCCTTCAACGAAGACGATGCCTGGATCAGTTCTGGAGTAGCCTATGTCCGAGTTTTGCTCAACGGTCTCGATGACAATCTCCTTGATTCTTGCAACTTCTTGTTTTGATGCTTCGATTCTTATGCATACGGCTCCGTTACCGCGTGTCTTCCATTCTATGTTTGGATTGAGTCTGACCAAGTTTGGATAGTCAAGAAACTTTGCGTAGGGGCTGATTTTTTCGAGCAGGATTGCTCCTATGTATGTGGTACATCCTCCTTTCGGAGAATCCGTGTCATCTATGCCGATGTGTAGTAATTCCAATGTGAAGCACGCTGGAGAGAGTAGGTTAGGAATAGGCCTACTTTGTTTTGTTTTCTTGAACCACCATGGTTGTTAATGTTGAGCGGACTTTGCTGAGTCTTCTTATTTTCCATGTTATGATGTCTTTCAGCTGATCCATCGTCTCTGCTTCTACTAGGGCAATCACATCATATACTCCATAGACGACATAGGCCATTTTGACATTCACTATCTTCAGTAACGAGTCAAGTATCTCGTTTTCAGAACCCATTTCTGTATTGACTAGGACAAAAGCCATTGGCATATTTGTTCCTCTGTAACGGGTTGATTCTTCGTCCATTTATGTCTTAACAAACCTGTTAGAGTCGTCGAGATTCAGCTGGCTCCGGAATGCTCTTCCTTCGTCTCTATTCTCGTATCAGTCTTCTTTGGCGGTTCTCGAAGATACAATACTGTGATGAGTAAACTCACTATAGGTGCTAAGATGGCAATTGGTAGAGCAGCTCTTGTTCCATATTGGGTTGCAATGGGAGATGCGACTACTGGTCCTATGGAGTTTCCGACATCCCATCCTGTCAAGTAGATTGAGTTGGCGAAAGCAAGATTCGCAATTGGAACAGATCCTGCAACCATGAGGATTCCTGTTGGATAGATGAGTCCGTGGGACAGGCCCAGCATACAGAACGCTGCTACGAATATCGGCAGACTGTTGCTTGTTACTAGTATTGAGAGCATGGCTACGTAGTTTGCTAGGCCGAAAAGTAGTATGTTTCTCTTGCTTGTTATGTTGACTAGTTTTCTCAAGCCGAATCGGGTCACCATGATTATGGCGTTGTATCCGAAGAATAGAATGGCGACTGTTCCGTCTTGTACACCAAATGAGTCCTTGAAGTAAAGTGTTCCGTAGGCTGTTAGGATACCATAGATGAAGGACATAGTGGCATAGGCGAGGAAAGCCATCTTGAACGGTTTCGTTGAAACAATTTGTGGTATTTGATGTAGCGAGTTTAAGCGAGAATCATCACTGCATAGTTTTTCTCGGAAATACTCTCTCTTCTTTATCAGCAGCGTCCCCATCATGAATCCTGACAACATTATTAGTGCAGAAAGGAAGAAAGAGTACCGAGTTCCCAGAACCGCCACACTCATCGAGCCGATGGCGGGTCCTAAAGACATCCCTATGGAAATCAGAAAAGAGTAGTTGCTTAGATCTTGTTCAAGTCTATCTTTTGAAGAAATTAGCGCGATTAGAGTCATGCCCGGAGCCCAAAACATAGAATTACCGATTCCTTGGAAGATTCTTAGACCTGCAAATATGGCTGGAGAATCTGTCACAGACATTCCTATGGTTGGGAACGCCATCAGAGCCAGTGCAATCCAGAGATAGTACAGAGTCTTCATTCCTTGGCAACTCAGGCCAATCAGAGGCTTGGAGATAATTGATACGAAAAAGAAAGCCGAGACTATCAATCCTATTTCTGTTATCGAGGCGTTCAGAGTGTCCCTGGCATAAACAGCGACAATGGGATTCAGGATTTGTCCTGATGTTGAAGCCACCAGTGAGATGAGGGATATTAGCGCCATTAAGGAGAGTGATAGTTTCTTCATAGATTTGGCCAGAGTTCATTCATGCTTCTGATAAAGCTGTTTTGATCTTTTTCACCGTGCTCATAGCTCGCGCTAGCGGAATCAGTGTTGAGCCTGTGCGCCTTGATAAATCACACTCGCATCTGAAGAAATCATTGTCATATGAATCAAGTGTCACGACAGTAATTCTCTGAACTATCAAGTTTGACGTGTCAACCCTGAGTATTCTCCGAAATTCTGATAGATAAGCGTGCTGTGCTCTTGGGAAAGGGCTCCTACGGAATAGAAAGACAGAGAGTCATGACCCGTGGTTTTCACGTCGATATGTTGCGCGCCGATTCACTAGATTAACTAATTAAGGCGTCTCGTTCAACGAAGTTCATGGCGTTCTCGAAATGGAGGATGAATAGTTGTCGAGTCGTGAAATGATGGCGATTGATCTTAACGCCCAGTATCTTGGGGTTTCTGATATTCAACTTATGGAGAATGCTGGATCAGCTGTTGC
>JBGOZA010000057.1:0-6961 GCA_041480025.1 Bathyarchaeia archaeon
AGCACACCTTGAATTCTCCTGACGGCTTCAACGGCTGCTTTCATGGCTTGACTTACAGCTTCAAGGCTTGTCCCGTTTATCACAATTTCCGGTATGGAGTTCACCCGGTCTGGAACCTTGGAATCTTCTATCCTGTTTCTAAGACTTGGGCACCAGTAATGGTTAGTTGTTGGCCCAATCTCGGGAAACTTGCTCTGAGGTTTAGAACCTGCGGAGCATATTTCAAAGGGAGTCACAACGTAGCGAACGTTTCTTATAGCCTCCAATGCAGCCCTACCTGCCTCAAGCGCTGAATCTTCACCGTCACAGAGCATCCAGACATTTCCTCCCATGACGCCTTGGCCATAACCTAAGAATCGTTCAATACAGAAATCACCCATCATCAGGGGGATGCTTATGATTGTCCTTCCCTTGTAGCTGATTTCGGTCTCATATCCATCTCCACAGTGACCAACGCGATCCATCGTGTCGATCTTGTCTGTGGAGTCGAAAGCGTTGAAGACCGCTGTCGTGGGAACGACGAGAATACCTTGTCTGATGCGGTAACTCAGTTCTCTACTGAATCTGTCGATAGATTTCTGTGGGGATAGTGGATCATATAAACCATAGAATTGGAGAGTGGCTCCAACTCGTCCGTCAGGAGTATCTCTTGGGGGCAACCATTGCTCAATACCGCCTTCTGTACGATTTATTACAACGGATGGAAGCGCTGTGGAATTGAATGATGCCTTCTTCAGAAGAGTCATATCTTTTGCGGTCACTATGACCCGGGTGCATAGGCCAGCAAAAGCCTCAGCATATGTATCATCAATCATAGGTTCTGATCGGTTTTCCATCACATACCTTCTTGAGATTTGTTTACTCACTGTTATTCATATAACTAGTACACCAACATCGCTCTCATCCCAGAGAACCGATGGCTTTTCCACGTACCTTCTTTCGGAAATTGTTG
Organism: Bathyarchaeia archaeon; assembly: GCA_041480025.1. Lineage (GTDB taxonomy): Archaea > Thermoproteota > Bathyarchaeia > RBG-16-48-13 > JBGOZA01. The sequence continues at coordinate 953 of JBGOZA010000057.1, forward strand.
CTTTCTTCAGCTATCTGCTTCATATTTGGACGTCGGATCTGGACAAGAATTGGATTCTCATTCAGTGAAAGCACGGAATGGGCTATTTTGCTGTCTGCCAGACCATGAAGAGAACCGGGCCATTTGTTGACCAAGGAGAACACACCCTTTCGACCGTGTTCTTTGAAGGCCTCTGCAATCAGAGCTATTGGAAGTGCACTCTCTGAGATAACTGCCAGGTCGGCATTCCTGACGGCGTATTGGTTTCCATTGAATGCAACGCTCAGTCCTTTCGATCTCTTTACAGCTCTCAATATCTCTACATCGGTTATGCTATCTCCAACGTAAATGAAATTGTCTAGTGTTGTCTTCGCTTGTTCTGCCAGCAGGTGTAGGGCTTGTAGTTTTTCTTTGCTTCCAATGGGCTTAACATCTTCCAGCAACCTCCCGGCATTCATAGATGTTAATTCAGAAAAGAAGATCTCGTCAAGTCTGTTTATTGTAGTAAGCCCTTCCTCTGGAAGATCCTTAAGTCTCTTGGCACCTTTGGGAATCTCGATTTCTGGTAGCTTGACTATGTCCTCCTTTAGTTCTCTTATTCGGTTTGCTTCAGAATCATCTATCCTGAAACTGTCCAGATCTAAATGTGTTGAAGAAGCATTGGAAACTGGTAGATCAATCTCCTTGCATAAGGCTTCAATATATTGTTCATAGCTTGTGCTGATTATGTGACATGGCAGCATTGTTGAGATTAAGCGCAGAGTCTCTGGTGCGTCTTGAGTGAATAGAATATGTTTTCTTGAGAATTCCCTGATTCCTTGGTTTGTTGCACCATACGCTTTGAGAAATGGTGCGATTAATTTGAGAGTGTATCCTGCACTGTAACCAGATAACTTCCTAATGTCTGCTAATACGTCATCATAGCGGCTGAGTGTGGTAAAGAGGCGGTCACCATCAGGGATGTATTGTTTGGAGAGCTCGAATGCATTGTCATTTAATGAAACTGGTCCCTCACAATCGGTGACGAAAAAACGTCTCGTCATGGAGAAGTCCTCAGGAGGCGCATATGGTCTATGCTCTTCTGTATCTGTTCTCTTGAAGCTATGTCACTGCGATTCCACAGGTCGCCTCTGACACCTTTTAAGCCTTCAAGAGAGAGTTCACGCGCTTCCTCGATGCTGTCTCCTATTCCGACAGAACACACAGTCCTTGAGTTCAAGGCATATGTTCCACTGTCACGTAGTTCAAGAGATCCAGGATATAGTCTGAGATTCCCAGGAAGCTTGCTACACAATTCCTCAGCCTTGCTCAGATCGACGCGTCTATCGCCGCTGTATTCTTTGACGCTGCCCCCGTATGTTGGAGGGACTTTGTATGTTGCTACGGTTGCCTTTGATTCAAAGCTGACTTTGTTAAGAGTTCCTTCCAGAATTGAATAGCATACGTCAACGAAATCATCTTTCAGGATGGGAAGCAGATTCAGTATTTCTGGGTCTCCTGGTCTACTGTTTATTTCAAGCACTTTGACTCCGCTGGCTGTGTGCATCATAGCTACATAGAAGGGCACGCCGAGAAGACATGAGTTGCGGGTCTTACCGCGCATGTTTTCGAAGATTGTTCTCACTATGCGATCTTCGTCTTCATAGTCTTGAATTGTCATGAAAGGAAGCCAATCACCTAGATTCTTGTAGCTTCCCATTCCACCGGTGTTTGGTCCAGAATCCCTGTCAAATGCTCTCTTGTTATCGCGAGTCTCAGGAAGACGGACTAAGTGCTGCCCATCACAGAAGGCGATATAGCTTGATTCCTCTCCCTCAAGTTTTTCCTCTATTATTGTAGGTCCGAAGCGGAAATTGCTCATAAAGTGGTCAAAGAGTTCTGCCCGAGTCTGAAAATGATCTCCCCAGACACCAACTCCTTTTCCTCTTGAAGACCCGTCAGGCTTCACTACTCCTTTGTCACCTATTTCGTCAAGCCACTTCCAGACTTCTACCTTAACTTCATTCTCACTTTGGTAATCCTTTGGGTCGAAGACTTGGAATCGCGGGTTAACCTCTGGAAGAAGATTTTGCAGCAGAAGCCGCTGTGCAACTTTGCTCTTCTCAAGAGCAAATTCTTTCGTTGGACATATTATTGGAATTCCAGTTTCCTTCTCAACTTCATCTCTTATTCCGTTTATTATGGGATCTTCTGGTCCAACAATCCCAAAGTCTATCTCTTCTCGATGTTTCGCAAAGAAGGAGGTAATATTGTGGATGTCAAGAGAAGGGATTATGGCATGTTCCTTGGCGTGCCTTGCATTATACACGTTCCGTAGTCTATCCGCGACATACAGCTCAACATCGTATTTTCGACTTCTTAGGAAAGCATCTGCCATAGCAACTTCGCGTGAACCGTACGAGACTAATGCAACACCAACTCGTTCACCCATTTACTGGTCCTCCTGAAACAAAGAACGAGTTATCGTGTACCTCATTTAATCATATTGCATCTTCTGACCATTACACAAACCTGTCAAGAATCCTGTGACAGCGTGCGCTTCCTTATTCAGAGACATCGTAATCATCGGATCGAAATGTCCGCTGAGTCATCAAGCGCTCATTAGTCTGGCAGAGTTCAAGAACAGTACAACATCAGGAAGCGCATGAGCCACTGCCGCATATTCAGGTGACAGAAACCCAAATGAAGCCAATGATATGCCAATCACGTTGAATATCATGCTTGCAATTATGTTCTGGCGTATTGTTGCAGATGCTCTTCGTCCGATCTTCATAGCTTCTGCTATATTCAGGAAATTGTCAGTCATCAATGCCACATCCGCAGTCTCGACTGTAGCGGGGGTGCCAGCCACTCCCATAGCTACTCCGATACTAGCCTCAGCCAAAGCTGGCGCATCGTTAATTCCATCACCAACCATCAGGACTTTCTTTCCAGAATTGACCAGCTCTCTTACCCTGCTTGCTTTCTGTTCCGGAAGCATCTCCGCTAAGACCTCGTCCACACCAACTCTGTCTCCCACTTGTTTGGCTGTCCGCACATTATCTCCAGTCATCATAATGAAACGTTTCACGCCTAGATTACGTAACGCTTGAACTCCTGCTGCTGCATCCCTCCGCACCGTATCTGCCACGGATATTATCCCACAGACATGATTGTCGTGAGCAAGAATCATAGCTGTGTTACCCGTCTCCTCCTTCTTCCGCATATACTCGGTCACTTCAGCGGGAATATCTACGCCATGTTCCTTTAGCAACTCGCGGTTTCCCAATAGTATTGTAGTTTCAACGTATGAGCATACGACTCCTTTCCCAGGAACTATTGTGCATGATTTGTGTTCAGGGGTTTCTAATCCCAACCTGGACATTCGACTAGCTACAGCTTTCGCAATGGGATGCTCTGAGTGGAGCTCCGTTGTGGCCGCAAGAAGGAGAATATCTTCCTCCTCATGGTCTCCAAACTTCTTGATTTCGGATACGCTAGGCTCTCCGAGTGTAAGAGTTCCAGTTTTGTCGAAAACAACTGTATCGATCTTGCTAAGCTCTTCAAGATAGACGCCTCCTTTTACGATGATTCCTTTTCTTGCAGCCAACCCAACACTGGCTACGACAGCGAGGGGAGTTGCTAAAGATATTGCACATGGTTCTGCTATCACAACCACTGCAATTGCGCTATCAGCCCGCATCGTGACTATGAATACGATTGCGGCTATGACCAGTATTATAGGAATGAAGCGCGAAGCAAAGCCGTCAGCGAATCTCTGAGACGGCGCCTTTGAGGATTCTGCCTCTTCGACTAACTTAATCATCCTTCCCAGTGTTGTATCCTTGCCGATGTGTTTGGTCTCAATCTCAAGAACTCCATCTGCGTCAAAAGTGCCAGCGTAGACTTCGCTTCCTGATTCTTTGAATATCGGCATTGATTCGCCCGTGACAGGTGCTTGATTCACATGACCTTCTCCACTAATGACCACACCATCAACGGGTATCTTTCCTCCGGATTTGACAACAACGATCTCTCCTACACGGACTTCGGAGACGTCAACTGTCACATCCTGCCCTTCACGCCTGACTGTGGCAAGCGTTGGAGAAAGATTGATCAAGCCCTCAACTGCTCTCCTGCCCCTTTCGGTTGTTAGTTCCTCTATGTACTCTGACAGGAGTGTAAAAAAGGTCACAACCAACGCAGTGAGGTATTCACCAATCAAGAGAGAAGCTATGATACCAATAGACATAGCTACCTCGACTGTAACTGATTTTGATCTCAGATGCGAGAACGCTTCTCTGAAAACTGGATAACCGCCAATTAGCGCTGCTACTATTGAGGGTATATCATAGGGAAACAGAAGATTCAAAGGGTTTAGCAGACTGAAGACAGCCATGGCTGCTACAAATGCCATCCTGAGGACGCCGGTCTTGTTATGCATGTGTGTGTTCTGCTTATTCTATTGGCTCCGGGGGGCTAATTAATACACCGTTAGTTACAATTTCTTGAGATTCATAGGGCGCGCTGGCCTTATGAAAGAGGTCATACAGAGAACGCCAAGAAAGAACCAGCGTTTCTTCCCACTTTACGGTGCTTACTGTTGGGAAATCATTGTGAACCTATGCTTATCGATATGGAGATATTCGTCTTGAGACTGTGCTAATCTGCCGAAGTAGCGCCTATTAAAAACATTCAATCAACAATGTCGCAGGATTCACAGCCTTCATGTGTTCTTGTTGCTACACCATACCTAGAACAGTACCCATCATCTTTGTTCCTAAGAGTCCGTCGAGTCTCACGCCACGCACTACATGCCCCGCAACTCTTGCTTTTCTGGCTTAACACGGAGAACATCACATCCATCTCTACAACGTATTCCTGACAATTTCTGAGTTGTGAAAAAGATTTACAGACAATAATTAAACAGTTAATTTATTCTAGCGCGCGCCAACAGAGCATATGAACGCCTTACGTTGACCTTCCTCCACGGGTCATTCTTCTCAAATCCAAGGCGCGATCAAGTTGTTCCTTGGTGGCCATTCCGCTATCCTCAAGCACCTGTCTGACCGTCTTTCCTCGCGCCTTAGCATCAACAATTGCCTTGGCTGCAGCGTCGTAGCCAACTAGAGGAGAAATCGCAGTCACTAAAGCCGCACTATTCTGTGCATGGTTCAGACATTTTTCCACATTGGCTCTGATTCCCTTTACACATCTTTCAGCAAATACCTTGGCAGCTTCAGATATCAATTCTATCGATTCCAGCAGACAGTAAGCAATAATCGGCATCATAACATTCAATTCCATTTCTCCTCCTTTCTCTGCCAGAGTGATTGTCACATCATTTCCGATGACCCTAGATGAGACCATCCGAATAGCTTCTGGAATAACCGGGTTCACTTTCCCAGGCATTATGCTTGATCCAGGTTGAAGAGCAGGAAGCTCAATCTCTCCGAGGCCAGTCAGTGGACCAGAGGAAAGAATTCTCAAGTCGTTGGCAATCTTATCGAGATCCGTAGAAAGGCCTTTCAACGCACCACTTAATTCGACACATGCTCCTCTCCCCTGAAGGGCTTCAAAACTATTTTCCGCTCTGTGAAAAGCTATGCCAGACAGCTTGCTAAGCTCTCCAATCGCAGCCTCAGAGAATTCGGGATGTGTATTCAGCCCCGTTCCAACTGCCGTACCTCCCAAAGGAAGCTCTCTCAAACCCAGTTCTGCTTCCTCAATTCGTCTTATACCGTGAAGAATCGTCGAGGCATATCCTCCGAACTCTTGACCAAGAGTAATGGGAACAGCATCTTGCCAATGAGTCCTACCTCCCTTAATCACATCTCTGAATTCTGCAGCTTTCTCTTTGAAAGCCTGATGGAGATCACGAAGATTGGGAAGCAAGCTTGTCTGAGTTGTGACAGCAGCTGCCAGATTTATCGCCGTGGGGAAAACGTCGTTTGTGGATTGACCAAGATTCACATGATCATTTGGATGAACAATAGTCCTATCGCCCAGTTTCCCTCCAAGCTGCCTAGTTGCCAAGTTCGATATGACTTC
>JBGOZA010000058.1:0-6910 GCA_041480025.1 Bathyarchaeia archaeon
AGTTTCCTTGACGGCAATAATCATTGGCAAGACACTATCAGGCGTCATCTATGGAATAGGGATATCAATCATACCTATTCTAATTGGAGTAATATTCTTTGGATCACAGATAGTCAATATTGGAGCCTTGCTTGCCTGCATGATATTGTCAACAATCGGATTCTCAGTAATGGGCATAATGTTCGCTTCAATGCCTGGTCAGACGCCTGGTAACGTGATGATGCCTCTCAACTTCGTTAGGATTCCATTACTCTTCATCAGTGGCGTGTATACCCCCGTCAAAGACTTGCCATCATGGGGTCAAGCAGGGTCTATGCTGTCACCTCTGACCCATACGATTGAATTGGCAAGATATGCTCTTGGCGGAGAAACATTCTTTGGCCCAGCAACCAACATTGCAGTTTTGGCAGCTTACACGGTTCTATTCCTCTTTGTCGGCATACGGTTCCACATAATGAATCAGAAGAAGGAATAGTGAAGCTAAACATACCTTCAAGGCAAGTACGTTGAGTGATTCAGATAAAGAACAAGGATTACAAGCCCGCGCTATTGTATAGTCGATGTGAACGCTCTCGCAAAGTGGTACAATAAGGAGGATGAAAAATGTCTAATGGATACACAGGAAAAATCTTGAGAGTAAACCTATCCCAGAACAATATTAAGGTAGAGGAAAATGATGCAGTATTCTACAGACGCTACTTTGGCGGCAGCGCCCTAGTAGCATATTATCTTCTAAAAGAAATGGACAAGGGCCTAGATCCCCTCAGTCCCGGAAACAAACTCATATTCTCTTCAGGCGTAATCACTGGAGCCCCTATATCTGGAACTGGAAGAAACTCGGTAGGAGCAAAATCCCCTTTAACTGGAGGCCTTGGCTCTGCGGAAGTGGGTGGGCATTGGGGTGCGGAGCTTAAGAAAGCTGGATGGGACGCCATAATTCTTGAGGGAAGAGCCAATAGCCCAGTATACCTGTGGATTAAGGATGACAAAGCTGAGATAAGGGATGCAGGGAAGCACTGGGGAAAGGATACGGGAGAAGCCAGTGAAGACATTCGAAAAGAGGTAGATGATAAACTCGCTAGAGTCTCAGTCATAGGTAGGGGTGGAGAGAATCTTGTCCGTTTTGCCAACGTTATGAATGAGGGAAAAGACGCTGCTGGCCGAGGTGGTTTGGGTGCTGTGATGGGTTCAAAGAGACTCAAAGCAGTCGCTGTCAGAGGCACTGGCAGAGTAACTCCGGTGGATATGTCTGTTCTAGTTTCTCTCAGCAAGAAACTAATTGGGATGATGCCGGGCTATGGGATGCATGAGTTGGGCACTGGAGGGTATATGGAGGGAGGAGCTGCCACTGGAAACCTGCCCTATAACAACTTCAGAGACGGAGGATATCCCTATGGAACCAACATCTCTGGACACACTTTGTTGGAGAGTGGGTTGAGAATTGGGATGGAAGCCTGCTGGGCGTGTGCAGTACGCTGCAAGAAAGTGGTAAGAATAGATGAGGAGAAGCTTAAGGTAAATCCATATTATGGTGGTCCAGAGTATGAGACTTTGGGAGCCTTTGGTTCGTGCTGCGGGGTAAGTGACCTCAAAATTATTTGTAAGGCTAATGAATTGTGCAATAGATATTCTCTGGACACGATTTCCTGTGGGGTAACCATCTCCTTTGCTATGGAATGTTATGAAAAGGGATTAATTAACAAAAATGATACTGGCGGTCTTGACCTTAGATTCGGTAATGCGGATGCCATGCTTAGGTTGGTAGACATGATTAGCAGACGCGAAGGTTTCGGGAACATATTAGCTGAGGGAAGCAGACGCGTCGCAGAGAAGATTGGGAAAAGCGCGGAAGACATCGCGGTTAATGTTAAGGGACAGGAGGTTCCTATGCACGACCCTCGACTGAAACGAGGCTTAGGAGTGGGTTATGCTCTTTCCCCCACCGGTGCAGACCATATGCACAACCTCCACGACGCAGGGACCACAACCGAAAAAGGCATAGAGAAAATGAAACCTCTCGGCATCATCGAACCCGTCCCACTAGAAGACATGGGACCTAGAAAGGTCAGACTCCTCCAATATTGGCTAAACTGGATACACGTGTACAACTGTCTACACATGTGTATGTTCCTCCCATGGACACCTGGAGAGATAGTAGCCATCACCAGCGCAGTCACAGGTTGGGAGACCTCAGTTCAAGAACTGAGTAAGGTTGGAGAGCGGGCGATAAATCTCATGAGAGTATTCAACATAAGAGAAGGACTAACCGCCAAAGACGACACTCTTCCCGACCGCTTCTACCACCCTCAGACATCTGGTGCGCTTTCAGAAACGGCAGTGAAAAGAAATGAGCTCAATGATGCAGTGGAGCTCTATTACAGGATGATGGGCTGGAGCGCTGAGGGACAGCCCACTAGAGAGAAACTGGAGGAACTCGACATCAGCTGGGCGTATAGCTACATAAGCTAGCGCACTACGAGCGAAAGGATTAAGACGCAGCGCGCGCTTGGCAACGAAACGATGTACGATCTCACCTGTCTTCATACCATTTTCTCGCTATCAACGTATGTTGATTCTCGTCAAAAATCTAGCGAGCCCTGTCGTGCAAGCACGCGCTGCTCTTGCGATGGTTTATCGATGTTTTTTCAAAGTTGCGTGGTGCCCTAGCGATGCCTCGTTGAGGTGCGCGCTACAGGGTGGATAAACGCAGTTCCTTCTACAGTTGTTATCGGGTAAGTACTCTGGGTTCTTTCCATTCTTCTCTGAGGATACTGTAAAGATAATTGTCCCTAAATTCCCCTCTCATGAAGAAGTTCTTACGAAGAATTCCTTCCCTTTGAAATCCGACTTTTTCCAAGATCTTCTGAGAAGCTACGTTTCTCAAGTCTGTTTGGGCTTGAATACGCATCACTTCTTTCGAGAGAAACAGGTAGTCCACCATAATCTCCAATGCTTCAGTTCCATAGCCTTTTCCCCTCTCATTGGGAAGAAGCGCATAACCAATTTCGAGTTGCTTGGTGCCAGTTCCTAAATGAAGGACATGAAAATGAACTATGAAGCCAATTTTGCTTCCGTCTTTCTTCTCTACGATGAAGGGCTTAATGTCAGTCGGGTTATCAAGCATCTTCTCTGCTTCTGTCTTGGACATCTGGTGCAGAGGATTGTATTCACCACTGACCTCAGGCCTATTAATCCATTCCACAATAAGTGGTAAATCGTCTTTTTCCGCAACTCTCAGACTTACACTCTTTCCCTCAAGCAAACCTGACACCGATTCAGGTGTCTAGGATTTCCGTTTATAGAGTTTTTCGTGAACGTGCGCGCTTTATTCTTGTGTGCGTAGAGAGTGTATATGAGAGATGGACTGCGAGACGGAATAAGGATTAGAGAGTTTTAGTAGCGCGTGCTTCTATCTATATTCGCCAGTGGATACCCAGTGTTCTATAGTCCTTTTGAGAACTCTAGAGGGAAGAACGTTATCTTTTTGTATCCTTTTGCCTCGAAGAACGTAATCATCTTAGCGACAATCTTCAGATCACAAGCTCTAGCCTCTTCCTCACTATGGCTCCTATACTCGATCCGAATCAAACCCACTCTTGCTTCTGGACAGATAATGATTCTGCACCCAAACGGAGTTGACGCAACCAGTTCCTGCAGCTCAATCTGTGCCTCTGCATCATATGTGACATCGCGCTGAGCGAACACATTCATTTCCTGACTTGTCACAGTGTGCACCTCGACAACATATGCCTAACAATCTAGGCTACAATATGTCAATAAGATGAAGATGTTTTAATCACTTCCTATGGATAGGCTGGTCACGGTTAGATGAAAGTGGAGGCAATAGCTACAAGATTGGAAATTTGGTGAACAGTTTCATATATGTCCTGATCCAGATATGATTTGTTGAGGCTAAACGATTGGTTGTTGCTTATTCGTTGATTAAAGCTGAATCTGGAAAAGATGCCAGAATCCTTGCGATTTTGAGACGACGAAAAGAAGTCAAAGAAGTTTCTCTAACATTCGGCGTCTTCGACCTCATAGCTAAGATAGAGGTGAATTCTCCGGAAGAACTTGACACATTCATATTCGATTTTCTGAGGACGATACCTGAAGTCAAGGATACAACAACGCTCATAACATCACGTACTGAGCCAGGGGCCGCACCTGACTAGTGTGTGGGGGTTAACCTTCTTGTCGTTTACTGTTTTTCTCCATTCGTTGCCATCGATTCCAAACCGTAGCGCATGCGAACTCTGATACATAAACCCTCTAACTGACGCCCGCGTGTGGTATACTCTGAACGGCGCCTCCCACAACATGGGGAAGGAGTCAGACTAGAATCGGATACCCTTTTGACATGTATCAAAAGATGAGTTTTTGATAAGAAAAGTCAAATGTTTGTTTAGGGAAACTTATATAATTCAGGAGTCACAGTTATCTCGAATAACGATGATGTCGGAGCTATCACCCACAGAGGAAGAATACCTAGAAGCTGTCTGGCACCTCGGACAGCGCGACAAAGTAGCTAGAACCAGTGACCTAAGCCAACGCCTCAACGTCACAATGGGCACAGCAAGCAACATGATAGATCATTTGGAACATGAGGGACTCCTGGAACACGAACACTATCGAGGCGTCAAGCTCACAAAGAAGGGGCAGGAAGCGGCCGCTTCGGTTGTACGTCGCCACCGTCTTGGCGAGAGGCTTCTCACAGATCTCCTAAATTTCGATTGGAGTATATCACATGACGCTGCTTGCAAGCTAGAGCACGGCCTATCCAAAGAAGTAACCGATTCGATTGATGCGGCATTAGGCAGACCAAAGACGTGCCCCCATGGGAACCCAATACCCTCGGAGAACGGGCTAGTTATCGAAGAGGAGGCTACGGCGCTGAGTGAACTGAAGCCTGGGGAGAAAGCCTCCGTCTCAAGGATTATTGAGGAGAAGATAGAGATGCTTCAGTACCTTGCCACCCTCGGCTTGATGCCCGGAGCCCATGTACGAGTGGAAGCTAAGGCACCATTCAATGGCCCACTCATGATAAAAATTGGCGGAGCCAGCTACGCCTTGAGTCGAGATGTGGCTGAGCTGATCTGGGTGAAGAAGAACTAGTTCCCCTCCGGAAGTGATTTGGAAATGTCTTGCCACGAGTCTCAACGTGATCGGCGTAGGGCTCGTCTACGATTCTGGACCAAGGCAGAGAATTCTCTACAAAAGGTAACAGATGGAGATGGGGAGAAGGTTGACGTAACAGTCGCGTTGGCTGGGAACCCGAATGTGGGGAAGTCTTGTTTCTTCAACCAGCTCACAGGCCTCAATGTCGTTACAGCGAATTATCCAGGAAAGACCGTCGCGCTCAACTATGGAACGACGCGGCATGAAAACACTGTAATACGCCTTATTGATCTCCCGGGAACGTATGCGCTTGGAGCGGTATCTGATGATCAGGTCGTGGCTCGACGAGGCGTCTTGGATAGTAGACCTGATGTTGTTGTCGCGGTTGTCGATGCCTCGAATCTGCAACGGAATCTATACATGGTTCTTCAGTTCGCTGAACTGGGTTTTCCCTTTGTCATCTGCCTGAACCTAGTCGACTATGCAGCCAAGATAGGGTTGAGGGTAGACCCTGCGAAATTGGAGCAGATGCTGGGCGTTCCCGTGGTCCCCGCGGTTGCGGTCCATGGAGAAGGTGTAGATGAGACGATACACGCTGCCCTCGTTGTAGCAAAGGAAAAGACGAAGCCCACAACCATTAGGTATAACGAGGATATCGAGAAGTATGTTGCCAGACTTCAAGTAGTGATTGAAAGAGACTTGAGGAAACCTCCCTTTGGAGTTCCCTACAGAGCGCTCGCTCTTCTTCTCTTGGAGAGAGACGTAGAATTTATTGAAGCTGTCAGACTTTCTGATAACGGGGAGAAGATTCTGGAACTCTCCTCCATCGTGTCTGAGGAGATGGAGGAGGTTTATGGCGAACCGGCTGGGATTCGCATAACACGAGAGCGGCATAGACTAGCCGGAATTATCGCGGAGTCGACACAGACGGAGTTCTCCATCCAAGAACCCTTGTCAGAGAAGATGAAGCATTACACGGTTAACCTCTACACTGGTATCCCCATTATGCTCCTCGTGATGCTGGGCATGTTCGTCTTCGTCTCGATAGTGGGGCAAGCGCTGAGCGACCTGATTGGGATCGGCTGGGGCTCCTTTGTATCTCCGGTAATCACCAACATTCTCAGTGCATTGATTAGAAACCAGGTCTTGGAGAACATTCTTAGATGGGGATTCGATGCCGGAATCCTCTCCATGCTCAGCATTGGAGTAGCCTACATACTCCCATTCTACGTTGTCCTATCCATCCTTGAAGACAGCGGGTACCTCAACAGCATCGCCTTCCTTACTGACAATGTAATGCATCGCTTCGGTCTACACGGCCGCGCCATCATACCCCTTATCACGGGATTTGGCTGCAACGTCCCTGCCATCATGGGAACTCGTGTCCTCATGACAAAAAGGGAACGAATCATTGCTTCCACCCTAATCGTTTTAGTTCCCTGCAGTGCCAGAATCGCAGTCATTCTTGGCGCAGCATCAGCCTACCTCGGTTTGGAGTATGCGTTGCTCATCTATGGCATAGACTTCCTCCTCATCGCCGCGGTGGGCATAGGTCTCAACAAAATATTACCGGGGAAGTCGATGGGTCTTGTTATGGAGATGTTTCCCTTCAGATTCCCATCACTGACTACAACCTTGAAGAAGACATGGTTTCGGTTGCGAGACTTTGTTAAGATAGCGTTGCCAATAACTTTGGTGGGCAGTTTCTTCATGGGGACCCTATTTGAGACGGGATATCTTTGGATGCTTAACACACATTGAGCCCGTTAACTGTGGGTCTCTTGGGGCTGCC
>JBGOZA010000059.1:0-6891 GCA_041480025.1 Bathyarchaeia archaeon
ATCCCACAGCAGAGAAACAGCTCCAAGAAATAGCACAGGAAGCTTACACATTGACATTCGATGCCGGTCCAGACAGACCTATCAGAAAATCGGATGCAAACCCCTTCCTATTGGAGTGGAGAATCAACCAGAAACGTGGAGCATCTGAAGCTGCTCAAGATGGATGGAGAAAAGCCTGCGCCTATGAATGGGAGAAAAGCGTGTCTTCTGCTGTTTCAGACGACCCGATCCCAGTCAGAGTTGGCCTACTTCATGCCAAGCATTTCCCAAAGAATGAAGTCTTCAGTTCCCCACTCACAGAACCAGAAACGAGTACTGAACTTATTTGTGGAGAAGCTGATGCATACAAATAGACGGAGGCTTGAAATGGTACAATGAAAGTGACTTTTCTAACCTGGGAATATCCTCCCAATGTCTACGGAGGCGCTGGCGTACATGTTCAGAATCTGGTACAGGGTCTCAAGAACAAGATTGATATTGAGGTCCGAACTCTTCTTCCAAGCAGGAGCCCAGCAGCTGAAATAGAGGAAACAGGCGGCTTAAGGATTCTCAGATATCCAGGATGGGGATACATAGAATCAGAGTCTAAACTTTCCAAAGTTCTCTCAGTCTTCTCAACAGACTTAGCTATGGTGAAGGATTCGATTACCGGTCAGATTGTCCATGCTCATACTTGGTACACGAGTCTGGCAGGCTACTATGCAAAACATCTGTATGATCAAAGACTAATCATGACAGTTCATAGCCTAGAGCCATTACGACCTTGGAAGAAGGAGGCCTTGGGAAGTGGTCATCTGTTGTCAATTTGGGCAGAGAAGACTGGGTTAGAAGCCTGTGACCGAATCATAGCTGTCTCAAATTCCGATAAGAAAGACATAATTGAATGCTACAAATTGCCCCCCGAAAGGATCAAGGTTATCCCAAATGGAGTAGATGAACAGGCGTTTCACAGACACGAAAATCATGCCGTCTTGGCAAAATATGGCATAAGGAAACCATATGTTCTCTTTCTAGGTCGGCTCAGCAGACAAAAAGGAATATTCGATCTCGTTTCAGCATCATCAAAACTAGATGGACAAGTCACATTGGTAATTGCCACAGGAGCACCAGATGAAGAAGGACTAGATGAAAAACTCTCGAAACAACTAGAAGGGCACCTCAATATTGTCTGGATTAACAAGATGCTTCCGCAGAATGAGGTTGTCGCTTTACTTTCTGCAGCATCTGTTTTCGTAGCCCCATCATTGTACGAACCATTCGGAATAATGAATCTTGAGGCTATGGCTTGTCAGAGACCCGTTGTCTCTACACGTGTTGGTGGCATTACTGATGTAGTCTTGGATGGAGAAACAGGATTACTGGTTCCTCCAAACAATCCTGATGAGCTCGCTAATGCTGTTAGCAAAATAGTTGCTGACCCTAAACTAGGTGAACATATGGGAGAAGCAGGAAGACGAAGGGTTGAAGATAGATTTACGTGGGATAAAGTTGCAGTAGAAACCCTTTCTGTCTATAACGAAGTGACAGAATAGTTGTCATCGAAATCACCGAGCGTTTCAATCAATGGAAACCTTCAGGACATCATCAAGAACCCTGATTCCCTCATCATGAATCTTTCATCATGGCTAACCAGTCGAAGATGGACAGGACTGCAAGGATCAACTATCACTCGAATCGATATCACGGACAAAGCAAGACTACACTTCTGCAACGACGACACCATTTTTGTTCTCATCATCCAGGTATTCACACAGGACAGACCGCAAGAACCTAAGACATTCTACATTCCCTTGCAGCTGTGCCAGGACAAGAATGAAGACGGCTGGTTTCCTGTGAAGTGTGCCGATGATACGCTATGGATTAGAGAGGGAGAATACTCTAAGGAATACAGCAATTTCATTCTGAAGTCGTTATCCAAGTCGTTAACCATAGACTGCCAGAATGGTCAAATGGTTTTTTCCCCTACTCAGGGGCAGTTCAAGGAAACACGAGTTGATACGTCAACAACTCTAGCAAAAGGAGACTCAACAAACATCGTAGTCAAAGTCACCGTGGAAACTAATCTAGCATTGGTAATCAAGACCTACAAGAACGTCACAAGCGTCAATCCCGAACCCGAAATGTTAACTGCTCTAACTGAGGCAGAATTCAAGAATTCTCCCAGAACACTCGGCCGACTAACATATACCCGCCAAGAAGAACAGGTTCCGCTCAGCATTATACAGGATTTTGAAGACAATAATGGAGAAGCGTATAGGCCATTCGCTGAATCTCTCCTTCAACTACTTAGGAGCCGAAGCTGGTTACAAGGCCATGACCCAATCTTAAGAGACGCTTGGAAGCTCGGTGAAACAATATCTACGATGCATCACTGTCTGGGACAATCCAGCTTAGCAGGATTTGGTGCTATACCAATAGATGAGAATGATTTGGAATCTTGGAGAACTCGACTGAAAATACTATTGGACACCACCCTTACAGATTTGTCACAGAACATTAGAGCACTTGACCCATTTGCTGCTCGCCTCGTCGAAACTGTGTTCTCTGAAAGAAACAAAATTCTAAGAAGTCTAGAATCATATCGCATGATGCTTGGTATAAAGAAGATTCGAACCCATCAGGATCTTCACCTTGGTCAGATACTCTTGAAGCATGGTGGAGAAACAGATTTCATAATAACTGATTTTGAAGGTGATCCCCAGAGAATGGACAAGACTCGAATGGAAAGAGAGTGTCCGTTCAGAGATTTGGGGACTATGGCGAGGTCTTTCAGTTACTTGAGGTATCAGGTTCTATCCGAGTCATATCCACGGACCAAGAAAATACTTTACCAAGATATTGCTGCACAGGAACTCAGAGCATTCCCAGACCTTGACGTAGAGAAGTCTTCAACATCTTCTGAAACAGTATTCACAATCGCCAAAGCATGGGAACAGAGTGTCAGGAGATCAATGCTTCAAGGTTACTTGAATCAATCCAAAGAGTTACATGATGACTTCTTACCCTCAGAAACTAATTATCAAACCGTAGATTCAATCTCAAGCCTCTGGGAGATCGAGAAGGCTATACTTGAAGCAAAATACGAAATTCATCACAGGCAACAAAACATAATTATCCCATTGGCAGGTCTGCTATCTCTTTGTCAATAGTTAATGTTCCATAGAAAACAATTCTTAATGCTTTGTAGCGACAGACTTTGACTCAGTTGTTACACTCGCAAAAACTCTCTGACCAATATTCAGCTAAAACTCTTCTCCAGCAACATCTTCTCTAACGAGTCAAGCCAAGTCCAGTGAAAAAACATATCTCTTTGACCAACATCTCATGAATCATGGCTTATCGAGAAGATGGGCAACTCGGAGAAGATGAGAAGATTCTCCTCCTGATGCACAACCTTAGCCTTGTTCATCGAGAAATCGCGTGGACCAGTCTGGAAATAGCTAAGAACGCATCAATCTCTGAAGATTATCTGATTTCCATGCTCAAACAGCTTGAAGCCAGAGGCTATGTCAGGAGCTTCAGTGATGCGGATGGGGAAAAGAAATATTACCTTACTGGCATAGGCATAATAAAGATAAGTACTGAATTCACGTGAGGTCATTCATTTGCGAGTCGCCATTCTCACATGGGAATATCCTCCCAGAGTGGTTGGAGACATGGCGCTCTACGTCCAACATCTTTCTCAACAACTCGCAGAGCATGGATTCGAAACTCATGTGGTCACATACAGCGAGGACTTAAAAGGAGTCCAAGAAGAACCATCAGGCGTAACAGTTCATCGGATAGGCAATCCTGTCAAGACGCATCTTAATGTGATAACCTGGGTCCTGACTCTATCACAAGAATTTGAACGCGTTTCTGCAGATATACATTACGATGTTGGTCCAATTGATCTTCTTGATTGCCAAGAATGGATGAGCGTACCTGCGGCTTGTAGCCTTAGTAAGGCGCTAGGGATTCCATACGTTATGACTATTCATAGTCTAGAAGAACAACGCGCTGGAAACCCTAATAGTCCATTTAGCTTGACCATTCGCCATTTTGAGAGGCTTGGCACCCATGCTTCTAGCAAGATCATCGTTACATCTCCCAAAATGAAGAAGGAAGTTCAGCGTCTTCACAATGTGCCTGAAACAGCAATTGAGGTTGTTCCTCAACCCCTTGGCTTCGGGAAAGAAATCGCAGAGATTTACTTTAATGCTGTCAAGAGTTGGGAGGAGAGGAAAGGAACCTGAAAGTCCTGATGCTAACTTGGGAATATCCCCCACGGATAATAGGCGGAATAGCTCCACACGTTTACGATTTATCGAAAGCTCTCTCTAGACTAGGAGTTGAAATAACAATAGTAACATGCGACTTTCCTGGTGCTCCTAAAAGGGAACATGAAGGAAACATTGATGTTCACAGAGTCGACTCGTATAAGGCACCTACACCTGACTTTCCAACATGGATATACACTATGAATTCGAACCTTCAATTATACACCGCCGAGTTGCTGGGCAAAGGCGAGTTGAAACCAGATATTATACATGCCCATGATTGGCTAGTGGCCGAGGCCGCAATTGGATTAAAACACATGTTCCGAATACCATTGGTTGCTACAATACATTCAACTGAATCTGGGCGACGCAGCGGTATACACAGCGACTATCAAAAAATGCTCCACGAAACCGAGGTATGGCTTACACACGAAGCATGGAAGAACATATGCTGCAGCGATTATATGGCAAATCATGTTAGTAAGGTTCTCGGCATACCAAATGATAAGATAGTCAAAATACCGAACGGTGTCAACTTCAGGAAATTCATGCTGCCATTAGACAAACAAGCGTTCCGCAGAAAATACGCTACACCAAACGAGAAACTCGTATTATTTGTTGGACGCATGGTCTATGAGAAAGGAGTAGCGGTCCTGGTCGACGCTGTTCGAAAAGTATTGAAGTATACTGATGCAAAATTCATCTTTGTTGGTGAAGGCTATCTGAGAGAACCTCTCATGAAGAAAGTACAGCAAATGGGATTAACGGACAAACTTTACTTCACCGGTTTTCTCGCCGACTCAGAAGTCAAGAAGCTGTACAGAGCAGCAGACGTCTGTGTTGTCCCTAGTCTCTATGAGCCCTTCGGAATAGTCTGTCTGGAGGCCATGGCTGCAGAGACTCCAGTTGTTGTTTCAAACGTGGGTGGACTCGCAGAAATCATTCACCATGAACAGAATGGGGTGACAGTGTTCCCCGGCGATGCAGATTCCCTAGCTTGGGGCATTCTACGAGTTCTCCTGGACAAGAGGTTCTCAGACAATATTGCAGCGACAGCGCTTAAGCAAGTCAAAGAGACTTACAGCTGGAAATCCATATCCATTAAGACTCTAGAATTCTACCAAGGAGTCAAATCACAATATGAAGCAGGCTCATGGAAACCTAGAAGCAAAGAAACCAGTACCAAGTATCACAACGAGTCTATTCCTTATCCAGAATCTCCTGATGAATCTGTACAGCTTTCTTCGCCGCTAGCGCGCGCTACTAGCCAGGTTTACAGCCAAATTAGCGTTAAGGATTTGACGCATGAAATCAACCAAAACCGAGTTCAATCCAGAGAAATCGAAGGTATATGAGAAAAATCACGGATAAAACGTCTTGATGGCTTGAAACGAATCCCTTAAATCTCTTTTCCATGAGCATCTCTGGGGAATAATATGAGTCTTGTCAAACTGCGCTTCTCTATGCTGGTAACCCTAGCCGTCATAATAGGAGTCTCCACCCTATTCTTCGCATTTGTTCTCACAATGGTTGAAGCATTCGACATACTGACTCTAGTAGTGTTTGTGGCTGGTTTCAACATACTCCAATGGTTAATGGCGCCCTTTCTGATCGATCTTATGTATCAGACCAGGCAAGTATCTCCGCAAGAGCAGCCAGAACTATACCAGATTGTGCAACGAGTAAGCCAGAGAGCAAATCTTCCAGTTCCCAGAATTATGGTGGCAAATCTGCCTATTCCCAACGCTTTTGCTTATGGTTCACCAGTTGCCGGCACCCGTGTAGCTGTTACTTCAGGCCTTCTGCGAACCTTGGAAGCGGAAGAGGTTGAAGCTGTGCTGGGTCATGAACTTGGTCACATAAAGCATAGAGACGTGCAAATAATGATGTTTGTATCTGTACTTCCAGCAATACTATACTACGTGGGCTACTCACTATCTATGCAATCAAGCTATGGCAGAGATAGGAACAGGAGTTCAGGCTTCGCCCTAGTAGGTGCCCTCAGCATGGTGTCATATTTTGTTCTGTCACTCTTATCACTTCAGCTGAGCAGGCAACGTGAATACTATGCAGACAGACACGCCGTGCAAGTTGTCGATGATGGTGCGAGGAAACTTCAGGAAGCACTTGCCAAGATTGTAACGTATACAGGGAAAGTGAGAGTGACAAATCAGGCCTATGGGTTGAACAGCTTCAAATCACTGTACATCTCAGACCCTGATACGGCTGAAAGGGACTATGAAGAAATCCGTTACAGTTCATCTGGCACCCAAGACAGTGAACTTGTGAATAGTATTCTGTCTAGCAGGACGTCTGGTTTCGATTCGCTCGCTGAAATATTCTCTACACATCCGAATATTATCAAGCGTATCAAAGCACTTGAGCAACTGCGACAGTAAATGCTTGAGTCTAGCTTTCAATAATTGGGAAAGTTTTTTAGCTGACTCAGCTTTCTTGGGTCAAGAAAAAGGGTGTCAAAATGGCGAGGAAACACAGGAGTCAGAAGACCGCTAAGAAGCGCATGCGAAGGGAGAAGAAGGCCAGAGAGAAGAGAAGGGATCGCTACCACTAGACATCCGAACCCGCTCAGACTTTTCTCAGTCTCTTGAGAATGTTTGCCTGTAGTGCAGTC
>JBGOZA010000060.1:0-6839 GCA_041480025.1 Bathyarchaeia archaeon
AAAAACTTCAATTGTTCCCTCAACGCCATCGACTGAATTCCTAATATCTTCTTCATCTAATCGATTATGCACGATTCCTATTGGTTCTACAGAAATCCTTTTCACAGAAATCCCTCTTTTCTATCCTCTCGACCTTCCAAGAATCTATCTTCAAACCCTTTTAAGTGATTGATGAGAAGCTAGCTAGCCTCTTTCATCTCTTAGGTCTTTACGCGCGCTAATCAATAAGTAATCTAATCATTAGTCTGCTAGGTCGTTGTTTGAGTTTGGAGCTGGAAAATTTAATCTTTGGAAATAGCGCGCGCTAAACTGCGACCCGCATTTTCTACACAGACGAAGAGTACTTTCCTCATTTCTCTCACATTTTTCTAAACTCTGAGTCCCTCAATATATGAAGGGGGGAAGCGAGACTGGTTCGACCCACGGAAAGTTCCTTGACAAGAATTCTCGAATATCCTGTTCCTTGATTTCCACATGTATTCTATCAGTGTGATTCGTTATGGGAATACCCGTCTTAGCCAAGTTGGCGCCGTCTGCACGGTCTGTGAAAACATACATGTCCTGATCGTAATAGAAGGTTAACCTCAATCCTGTTGGTGGATTAGTGAACAAGTGTGGCTCAGCTAGGTAGAAGATGTTTACAGGGCGTGCCCTAAGGGCTAGGTCCTTGAATTTCTCCCAGATCTGAATACGATGAACAACCATTCATAGTCGCCTAAAGCGCGCGCTTTCCTGTTTTTGCCTGAGCATGCTTCGTTTCACAATTCTCTTTAGGAGCGTGTTTCTCTAGATGCGAAGATAACGTATTAATCAATTTGAATATATGGCTTCTGTTCGTTGATCTCTGTGATTGGCATAGAAAGTCCACGTCGGTGCCTTGTAAATATATTTAAATATGTTGCACAATAAATCTGTCTTAGAAATGACTAGTAATACACAGGCGTCAACTAAGCTAGGCAAGACTCTTCAGAATCTAGTCTGCTCGGGCAGATGCCAACTAGATGCCGCCAGCGACTATGGTGAGAAACTGAAGGAGTTTGCCGAAGAGAATGCTGAGCCTGAGAAAATGGATAGGCAAAGCAGAGTGTTCAAAGCCTTCGGAGACAAAACGCGACTAAGTATCCTCAATCTTCTATCAGTAAGGGAAATGTGTGTCTGCGAGTTGATGGCTGCCCTAGACTTGACGCAGCCAACAGCATCTCACCATGTTGGCATTCTTGAGAATGCGGGTGTCATCAAGGAAAGAAAAGATGGAAAATGGGTCTTCTACAGGATCGCTGACGAAGACATCCGAGCGATACTACAGCTGAAGCGATAATCAGCGGGCTCATGCTTACTTTCGGGCTTCAACTTGAACGCTAGTTATCTTGCCCTCCAATTCCTTGGAGACGTCTATGTCATAGGTGGATTCAGATACAATTCGTATGTTTTCAAAACCTGCCTTCCTGATGCTTTCAAGATACTGATGCTTCTCCAGGGCTCCCCCGATGCAGCTTGCCCACGCGCTAAAGTTCTTTCTTACCTCCTCAGGCAACTCTCCTTCAGTCACGATGTCTGAAACCATCAGTCTTCCACCATGCTTCAGGACACGGTAGGCTTCTCTGAAGACTTGATCCTTATCGGTTGAGAGATTGATAACGCAGTTGCTGATAATGACGTCTACTGATTCGTCGTTGACTGGCAGCTTCTCGATTTCACCCAGTCTGAACTCAACGTTCTGATACCCCTGCTCTGCCATGTTTGAGGCCGCACGTTCTATCATCGCCTCTGTCATGTCAACACCGATCACTCTTCCTTCAGGCCCCACCTTCTTGGCAGCTAAGAAGGCATCTATTCCTCCCCCTGAACCGAGGTCGAGGACGGTCTCACCTTCCTTTAGAGATGCAAGTGCTACTGGGTTTCCGCAGCCTAATCCCATATTCGCGGCATCGGGTATATTCTTCAGGTCATCCTCTGAATATCCTATTTGCCTCCCGACCTCCGCATAGTCGACGCTTCCTCCGCATGAGCATGACGGGCAACATGACCCCGCACTCTGTGCAATTGAAGCATATCTCTTCTTAACAAACTCTTTTGTCTCTTTACTTGACATATTTCTACTCCCTCATCGATTTACTATTTTTTGCATCTTTACTCTTCTTATTGATACGTTAAACCTGTTTTTCTCGCCGTATCTTCCTTATTTACAGATTTACTTCTTAGACTCAGTTCCTACATCGTGTATTGATGGCTCTACTACTATCTCAGATTTGATGGATTGTGCGACAAGGCTGAATTTCTCTGCAAGCTTCAAAGCCCGTTTAACCACATCCTGCGTACATCCCCGTACCTTCACCTTGGGTCGAAGCACCACTTTCTTGAAGACTGATGTGCGATCCAGTAAATCCTCAACATAGCCTTCAGCCTCGCACTCGTAAGAGACTAGGTTGATCTTCATCCTTTCAACACTCCAAATGAACATTAACATGTAGCACATGTTCAACGCACCAACAAATGCGTCTTCAGGAGTTATGACGTCGGGTTGTCCATGAAGGCCTGCGGGAGCTGAGAAGTCCATCTTTGCCCCGTTGCTGCAAGCTAGTGCTCCTATGTGGCCACCTTTCCACTCAGTCGTCGTCTTATACCTGGGCATTTTTCTTCGACCTCTTCTTCGACTTTCCAGCAAAGATCTGATCCATCGAGGCAGCTATATGCTCAGCCACCTTCAACGCCGTCTTCACTCCTTCTTCATCGAGTTCTCTTCTAGACTTAGGCTCTTTCATATTCCACTTCTTCAGCAGCTTCGAAACAACAATGGAGTCAGCTGTCTTTCCACTGAATTTTTCGATGGCTTTCTTTGCGCATTTTTTGTCGCAGCCATCGACAGCAATTGTTGGGACATATTTCGCGAACATCCTCTCACCCTCCTCTCCAGCCAGGAAGAGGGGCAGACAGATCGTAACGGTGTTGTCAGGCCTCAGCTTCTCTAGAACGAGGCGAGTAGCTATTCGAGCGATTGTTCCCTCTACGCAGCCTTCACCGCTGCATGAGACAACTCCAATCTTGGGTGCACTCATTTCTTGGCCTCCTTCTTGTTCAGTTCATCTATCTTCGAGGCGACTTTCTCGGCCAGGTATTTGGCCATCTTTCGGCCATCTTCATCTAGGAAAGTTATGCTCTTGGGCTTGAGTTCCCTGTGTTCCTTAACGACGTCTAAGACCTTGAAACTTGTAGCTAGTTTGGCATTTTTGAGTTCAAGATTCTTCTTGGAGCACTCGGCTGCACAGCCGTCAATGGCGATGCATCTGTTGGATTTGACTAGTTTCTGGGCCTCTTTATCTCCCATCACCAATAGTGATAGGCAGACTGTGTCTGTTTCTTCCTTCTTGAGATCCTCGATGACGATGTAGGTAGCTTCTCTGCCAATGGTTCCCAGTGATTTACCAATGCCGCTACAGGGGATAATCAGTATAGGATCAGGCATGCTCTAAACCCCCTTAGTTTTGTTCAAATCATCCTTGATCTTTACTTTCATTAACTCGAAATACTTCTCCGCTGTCAGAAGCTTTGCGAGATTTTCCTTTAGTTTCTGAGGAGTGACAACTATTAGCCATCCTTCTCCATACGGGTCTTCATTAACCAATTCAGGTCTATCGTTGAGTGCGTCGTTGACGCTTTCTATAGTGCCACTGAGAGGTGATTTTATCGTTGAGACTGCCTTGATTGTCTCAAACTGGATGAACTCCTCTTCTTTCTCAACCTTGTCCTTGACTTTTGGGAGTACTATGTAGACTATGTCTCCTCCTCTTCGTTGAAAGAAATCAGTCACGCCTATTCGAGAACTCTTCCCATCAACTTTGACCCAAACATCATCTTCAGTGTAGAATAACCCTTTTTTCACTTTGAAGATGAATTTGTCTTCGACAGTTTGATAGAATTCATCACTCATTATCCAATTCCTCGATTCTTGATGTCTTTCATTAGTTTTCAGGTACCTTTCGAGGCGTCCTGAGCCTTTAGTTTGTTTTCGCAGTCAAAGCAGTACTTGGTTTCCCTGTTAACCCAGACAATCTTTCCACAGCCTGCACATTCAATTCTCTTGATGAGACTGGTTTCACCTTTACCCGCTATTAGGAGGTCGCGCATGTTTTGCATGCATGCACAAGGTTGCTTGTTTTCTGTCATCTCCACTACCTCATTCCCTTAGACTTTTTTCCTCAGCCCTTAGGTCCTTGTTTTGATAGCTACCTCACTTTTTCCTCGGAAACTTGTTCCTTGTCCTCAGAAGGAGCTTTACAAGCGAAAGCATCAGCGGCACCTCCATTAGAGGCCCTATTACTGTGGCTAGTGCTGCTCCTGACCCTAATCCGAATAAGGTTGTGGCGACTGCGATTGCGACCTCGAAGTGACTGCTGGCCCCGATGAGTACTGTAGGGGCAGCTGACCCGTAGTCTAGATTAGCGAAATAGGCTGCGCCATATGTAATAGCTATCATTGAGACGTAGTGGATCAGTAAAGGTACAGCGATGAGTGCTACAGTGAAAGGTTCAGTCAGGATCAAGTTCCCTTCCAGTGAGAATAGAACAATAAGCGTCATCAATAATGCAACGATTGATATTTTTCCAAGCATCGGCCTGAATCGTTCTTCGAACCATGTTGTGCCTTTGCTTGGTAGCAGTATTCTGCGCGTAAGGGCACCTAGTGATACTGGGACAGCTATGAATAGGATTACGCTCCACAGTATGAGATCCCAAGGTACAGGGATGCTGCTTACACCGAGATAGAAGGCTGCTTCCGTACCGTAGAGGACAATCATTAGAAGAGCATTAACTGCTGTGTTGACCAAGCCTTGTCCTAGATTGCCTTTGGCGAGCTTTATCCACCAGAGCACCATCGCAGTGCATGGTGAGAGCCCTAGAAGGATGGCTCCAGCGATGAACTGTGGATTTCCTTTCAGGAAGTAGTTCGCGTAGAGAGTCATTAATGGTGGTGCTATAACCCAGTTAGCGATGATGGTGATGAGCATAGGCTTCGGGAACCGTGTTGCGCTCTTAACATCACTTAGGCTGATTCCGACTACTGTCGGATACATCATGAGGAAGAGGAGGATGCCGATTGGAATCGATATTTGAGCGAATTTCAATGAATCTACGTATTGGCCAAACTGAGGATAGAACCTGCCCAGTAATAGGCCGATGACTATGCAGATAGCTATCCATAGCGTGAGATATTTCTCGAAGAATCCTAGGGATTCTTCATTAGATGGAGGTGCTGTGTATTCCATTTTTCCCGCTTCTTGTAGTGTTTCGCTATATTAACACATTTAAAGATTTAAATGTGTTGCTTAGTGCAACCAATTAACAGGCGCACACTATTCTACTTCCTTCATAAGCCTGTTAATATATATCAACATAACAAAATATATAAATATAAAGTTCTCTTATCTAATACGGTCGGAGACGGTAAACGATGAAGATGTCATTGACGAGTGAAGCGAAGGAACTCATAGCTGATTCGATAAAAGACCCCATCATATTCATGCACAGAAGTGGGTGCGCTTGCGGGAGCTTGTGTACGTTCGTGGATTACGGTTCCAAGACCTCCGTAGAGCCGACAATTCGAAAACTGTCCCTCCAAGAGATCGGGGAAGTAGAAGGTATACCAGTATTTGTGAATGACCGACTGAAGAGTTATCTGGGTCATGCCCGCATTCAGACTTTGACTATAGGCGCCGATACTGCTCTTGAAACACTAACTGTAACCCTAACGCGATAGACTACATTCAGATAATCAATACACCAAGGAGCATGTGTTAGACTATGAGTAAGACCACGGTTCTTTTCCTTTGTACGCATAACTCAGCTAGGTCACAGATAGCTGAGGGCCTTCTCAGGCACCTTTACGGTGACCGATATGAGGTCTTCAGCGCAGGCGCAACTCCCACCCGTGTTAATCCTCTAGCAATCCAAGCTTTAGCGGAGATTGGAATAGACATTTCCAAACAACGCTCCAAGAGTATTGAAGAATTCCGAGACAAACCTATGGATTTGGTAGTATCAGTATGCAAGAGCAGTGCTAAGATAGTCTGCCCATTCTGTTCGTCACCAATAATCGGAGACAGACCCACGATAATCAATGAGACACTGTCTGACGCCAAGCGCTATCTCGACCATCCCTTCGATGATCCATCAGAAGTGGAGGGAACGGATGAAGAGAAGCTTGCCACATTCAGGCACACCCGTGACGAAATCAAGAAATGGATACTCGAATACTTCAGTGACGTTAAGACATAGATCTGGCGTCTGGCGCGTGCGCCCGACCTAGACGTTATGCCTTCCGAAGATACCATGAATCGCCCTATTCAAATTTCGTTGTTCTTTACAGCGATTTCAATTCTCTCTTTGATAGAATCTCTGACGGTTCTGAAGACTTGTAGGATTTCTTCCTCTGTTCCCTTGGCTTCTGCTGGATCAGGGAATTGCCAGTGGAGTCTCTTTCCAATTGGGTATGTTGGGCAGTCCTTTTCGGCTTCACTACAGGTACTAATCACTGCATCGAATCCAAACTCATAGCCATATGCTCTCCATGACTTTGATATTTGGTGAGAGACGTCTATTCCAACTTCAGCCATAACCTTAACAGCATATGGATTAATGCGCGTGTCGCGCGTCGGACGTATGCCTGCGCTGTGAGCTTCGTATCTGTCTCCGTAAAGGTGGCGAAGGAATCCTTCAGCCATCTGAGATCTAGCGGTATTTTGGACACAAAGGAAAAGGATCTTGGTCTTACCCATCTTCAAACGCCTTTTCTACCAAGCTTTCTCGCGTCAGTCGTCACTAATAGTTCTTTAGATTTTGCAG
>JBGOZA010000061.1:0-6831 GCA_041480025.1 Bathyarchaeia archaeon
AATCTCGTCAACTCTAGGGTTCGGGAAGTTGAGATGATGATGAACAAGTGGTTTACAATTTCACTGGTTCTACTCTGTGCTTTCACATATTCGTGTTTGATCTCTGTCTATTTTTACGGACAATACTTGATTGCTCAGGAAAACTATCAGAATACACTTTCAGCTCTAGATGACATTTCATACAAAGTGAACATACTTGTCGAGTATGGTGACACGAAGACTTGGTATAATGAGACGATTGTTCCAGTTGGTTGTTCGCTCCTAAATGCAACTTCAGAAGCAACCGGCGGAGAAGTAGCTGGAGAAACGTTGAGTTTTGGCTTCCTAGTCAAATCGATAGGAGGCGTCTACGCAACGCAATCCAATTCTTGGCTTTGGTTTAGTTGGAACAAAGTAGAGATGAGATGGACTCAAGGTCTGTCTAGTTCGGATGCCTATCTGATGAAGCAAGGAGACGTCGTTGCCTGGCTACTCACCGATAGCTGGACAGCTCTTCCTTGATGCATCCGGTTTTTCCGCTATAGAAACTCGAACTGTCTGAAGAATAAAGCTAGGATTTGGTCTGGGTAGTTACACAGGCCAATCGGGGTTGATATGTGGTGTGCAGCAATTGATGACTTTTGTGTCCCAGTGGCTCTTCGAGATACTCTTTGTACAATTGAGCTACAGCGGGGTTCTGATGGCTCTTCCTGAGGATTGTTTGGCGGTCTAGACTGTAAAGTGACTCAGCTCTTTCTTTGATTCTCTCGAGACGATCGATCTTGTTATTGAGTATGGGTTGTCCGCCTCCACCTATGCAGCCTCCTGGGCAAGCCATGATTTCAACGAAGTGATAGTTCTTCTTTCCACTGAGAACTTCTTCGACTAGTTTTCTTGTGCTACCCAATCCGCTCGTTACTGCGACGTTGTATGTTTTGTCGAGAATGGTGATTGATGCCTCTTTGACTCCTTCCAACCCTCTAACAGCCTTGAAATCCAGATTCTTGAGTTCTTCTCCTGTAGCTACCTCGTAGACGGTTCTAAGGGCAGCTTCCATAACGCCACCTGAAGCACCGAAGATTGCTGCTGCACCTGTATAGAGTCCTAGTGGTGCATCGTGTTCTTCGTCTGAAAGTGATTTGAAGTCTATTCCTGCTTCTCTAATCATTTGGGCAAGTTCTCTTGTTGTAAGAACGTGATCAACATCCTTCAAATTGCCTGCTGCGAGCTGTGGACGATCGCATTCCTGTTTCTTTGCTACACATGGCATTATGCTTGTCATTGAAATATTAGCGGGGTCCATTCCAATCTTTTCAGCATAGTATGATTTGGTTAGTGCTCCAAGCATTTCGTGTGGTGATTTGCATGTTGACAGCCTTGGCAGAATCTCAGGATAGAATAGTTCTGCGAAGTTCACCCATCCAGGGCAGCATGATGTGAACATGGGCAAATCTCCTTTCTTGATCCTTTCCAACAGTTCGTGCCCTTCCTCAATTATGGTCAGATCAGCACCGAAATTAGTGTCGAAGACTTTCTTGAAGCCAAGTCTCCTCAAGGCCGCTATGAGTTTTCCAGTAGTTAATTCGCCAGCCTTGAGTCCGAACTCCTCGCCAATCGCTGCTCTAACCGCTGGTGCAAATTGCACTACTGTGAGTTTGTTGGAGGAAAGGTCATTCCAGACATCGTTGATCTGGCTGGTCTCTGACAAGGCGCTCACTGGACAAGCTAGGATACATTGGCCGCAGGAGACACACTTGGTCTTGGACAGGTCTTCGTCATAAGGGGCGTTCACCTCAGCGCTATATCCTCGAAAAGCATAGTCTATTGCGTTGACGCTCTGAATCTCTGAGCATACGCGTACGCATCTTCCGCATAGAACGCAGTAGTTGAGGTCTCGATTCACGTACAGGCTCTGATTGTGTATTGTCTTGCTCAGGGAGTTGCGGGTGAAGGGTAGTTCTCTGACACCTAGCTCATATGCGAGCCTTTGCAGTTCACACTTCTGGTTTTTGCCGCAAGTTTGGCAGTCTGCCGGGTGTTCACTCAGAATCAATTGCATGATTGCTCTTCGAGCGTCACGAACCTTAGCCGTGTTGGAGTAGATTTTCATGCCATCTCTTACTGGAAGTGTGCATGAGGTGGGAAGATTCCTCATTCCTTCAACTTCGACAGTGCATAGTCTACATGCACCGACATTTGATATTCCTTCGTAGCTACATAGGGTTGGTATGTGTATGTGCGCTTTCTTGGCTGCCTCGAGAACGGTGGTGTTCTCAGGAACTTCCACATCTATTCCGTCAATATTCACTTTCGGCATGACTCATCACTCCTTTAGTACTGCGCGTTTGGGACAGATACTGTAGCATGACCCACATCGCGCACATTTTGATTGGTCGATTACGGGTTTCTTCGCAACCATGTTTGTTCTTTCGTCGAAGACTTCTTCGAATCTTATAGCATCAATTGGACAATTCCTATAGCACAGACCGCACCCTATGCAAAGTCCAGAATCCACTTTGTAGCTGATCAGGCTTGGACATACGTGAGCTGGACAGCTCTTGTCCTGTAAGTGAGTGACATATTCGTCGTGGAAGTATTTCATGGTCGTTAGCACGGGATTTGGTGCACCTTGCCCTAGGGCGCAGAGAGCAGTATTGCCCACAGTGGCGCTCATTGTTTCTAGCTTGCTCAGATCTTCAGCAGTCCCTTTTCCTTCGGTAATGCGAGTAAGTACCTCATGAATCCTCTTCAGACCTATACGGCATGGCGTGCATTTTCCGCATGATTCAGCTGTTGTGAAGCTGAGGAAATACTTGGCCGTATCAACAACGCATGTATCCTCGTCAAGGACTATGATTCCACCAGACCCCATGATCGATCCTGCTGATTGAAGCGTCTCATAGTCCAGAGGTACATCAAGGAACTTCTCGGAAAGACAACCACCTGAAGGGCCTCCTGTTTGGACTGCCTTGAACTTCTTTCCATTGGCTACACCGCCTCCTATGTCAAATACTAGTTGGCGAATCGTTGTTCCAAATGGGACTTCTGCTGCGCCAGTGCGTGTGACTTTCCCAGCCAGACAGAAAACTTTTGTTCCTTTGCTCTTCTCTGTACCGACGCTTGTGAAGTAATCTCTGTTCAATATTATTGTTGGGACATGTGCAAGAGTCTCAACATTGTTTATGGTAGTAGGTCTTCCGAGTAGCCCTGAGGTAGCTGGATACGGGGGTCTTGGCCGCGGCATCGCTCGGCTTCCTTCTATGGCGGATATCATAGCCGTCTCTTCTCCACAGACGAATGCTCCAGCGCTAAGCATAACTTCAATTTCCAGGCTGAAACCTGAGCCAAGGACATGATCTCCAAGGATCCCATATCTTTCAGCGGCGTCAACAGCGGTCATCAGTCTTCTAGCCATCTGAGCTTTCTCCGCCCTAACGAATATGTAGCTTCGACTAGCACCGATGGCGTATGCAGCAATCATCAGGCCTTCAATTATCCTATGCGGGTCTCCCTCAGCTGTTAATCGGTTCATGAATGCTCCTGGATCGCCTTCGTCAGCGTTGCAGATCATGTATTTCTTTTCGCCTTTCGCGTCTCTGCAAAGCTGCCATTTGAGACCGGTTGAGAACCCAGCGCCGCCTCTGCCTCTGAGACCAGCTGACTTAACTGAAGCAATCACGTCCTCAGGAGTCATTTCTTTCAGGACTTTGGACAATGCACGGTATCCACCGCGGGCTATGTAGTCTTCAATTGAGTCGGGATCTATCACGCCGCAGTTGATCATAACGTCTCTGTGTTGGCCGCGACTAAATGGAAGTTCACTGAGAAGAGGTATCTTGTCTTCACCTTGTAGAGAGTTTCCACGTACTCTCATGGCCATGGCGCCTTGTGAATCACCTTTTAGAAAAGCATCAATAATGCTTGGTACTGCTTGGGCTTTTACCTGACCGTACAGAGCTGAGCTGCCATTCTTTCTGGAGATTTCAACGAGGGGTTCCGCATAGCAGAATCCCATACAACCAACCTTAATCAGGTCGGCGCTAACACCGCGAGAATTCAACTCTTTGTTGAGCGCTTCGTAGACTTCTTTGCTACCTGCCGCGAGACCGCAGGTACTCATTCCTATTCTTATTGATATCTCATTGTTTCCCTGAATCCGTTGTTCTCTTGCCTCTGTGATTTTGGATCTACATGAAGGGTCATCATGACAAAGTGGGCCTTCTGTCCTACACTCGACATAGTCTTTGCACGGATTATCTGAGGTGTGAGTGCACTTCTCGCAGCAATGTTCCATAAGTTTCATTTTGATTCACCTCGATACTTGTTGAGAATGCGTGGAAGGCTTGTCGCATTCACTTTTCCATAGAATTCCTCATCAATCTTGATAATTGGTGCTAATCCGCATGCGCCAAGGCACCGGACCTGCATAACGGTGAACAGCCCATCTTTCGTTGTATCTTCAATATCGTTAACTTTCAGACTTTGTCTTAGGAGATTCATCAGATCTCCAGAGCCCTGAACATGGCATGCCGTTCCACAACAGATTGTTATCACATGCTTACCTTTCGGTCGAAGTCTGAATTGGTGGTAGAATGTTGCCACTCCGTATGTGTGGCTTAGAGGAACGTTCATTAGATTAGAAGTCTTCTCAAGTGCTTCTCTAGGAAGATAACCTATCTCCGTTTGAACCTCTTGTAGTATCGTGATTAGACCGCTTTGAGCGGGGTTATGGCTCTTGTTTCTTTCATAGGCATGTTCAACTATTTCGTCTATTCTTTCTTTAGTCATTTCGGGCATAGACTCTTTCCTCCATTGCCTTAGTTTGTGGTATCGTGATTATTCGTTCAAGTCGCTTTGAGAGGGAGACCGACGCGTGTGTCGCTACTATTGATGAGGGGACGGTCATCAAGGCTATTGTGAGAAAGGTTGGGGCGAAACCTTGAGCTACTATTGGGCCCAGAACAGGTATGCCAATCAACATTGCTTGGAACACTTGCACAACTGGCAAACCAGCCGCAAGCCACATCAGCCCTGTGAGACTCCACCAAATCATTGGGAATACCACCGCGACAATTGATTTTGAAAACCCACTCTGAGGTCGAAGCTTTGTAGCTAGTATGTCCAGAGCCAATCCTATTGCTACTCCCAAGATTGGTTTGAAGAGGCCAGGGGCATTACCCCATATAATTGTGGGCATGGTGAGTAAACCGTAAACGAAGAAGTACATCGTGAATATTCTCTTCCGCGTAATCGCCCAAGTTGTATAGGAAAGGAATAGATTGAGAGGCGTCATGATTAGTGCCCCAACGAACACCTTTGGAACCAGGAGCATTAGTGCGGGTGTGACATACAGTGAGATTGCGAAGTTGCCTGCAGCCATGATCGATACGAGTGCCAGGTCAAAGGGCCTAAGCCCAGATTTTGGACTGAGTTTCAAGGTGCAGGTCTCCCTACATACCAAACAGGATTCTCTTATAGTTCACGGAATGGTGAATCTCTTCTGTCAGCTATTGTACGTCCGTAACTCTCAGACTCCATAAGGCGTTTACAGGAGGATTCAGAATCATCAACTTCGACCAGAGCAACCCATCCCTCACCGTACGGATCTTTGCTTATCAATTCTGGCTTGTTCATTATCTTGTTATTGACCTGGACCAATTTCCCGTTGACGGGGGATATTAGGTCAAAGGCTGTGCATCCATATTCTCTTGAATCCATAACGCGGTAGTATCGGCCAAAGATCGTGCCGAATTTCTGATTCTCTCTTATTTCTGGATCAATTATCTCGTTGCTGTCTATAGAAACCAGACTCACAGATTCTCTCAGGAATTTCTGTGCATAGTCGGTAACGCCTATTTTCAGGCATTTGTCTGAGGCAGCCTCTATCCATACATGATCTCTTGAGTAGTATCGATCATTCCTTAGACAGACTTTCTGTCCGTTACATTCTATGTATTGTTCGTTTGAAGCTTGTTGAGTCTCTAGCATTTTTTTCGCCAAGACGCATATTGGGCTTTGGATAGTATATACCTTCTGTCCATAGAATAAGATAATACTTATATCCGTAAATATAGTAAATACGTAGCTGCCTTAATGTTACAGAGTGATATAATGGAACCTAGGAAGATCCAGCAAGTAGGCAGCAGCACCCTATCAGTCTCTATTCCCAGTGAATGGGCTAAGAGAATCGGAGTGAAACGCGGGGACTCAATATATCTTCAGGAAGAAAAAGATGGCACATTGAAGATCGTTCCAGAGAATCTGCGGGAAAGGAAAGCCCCAGACAAAGTCACAATTGTAAACTCCGACTTATGCGTTGAAGAAGGAATGCTCAAGAGAACGCTGATGGGGAATTATGCGCTTGGAGCAGATACAATAAAAGTCACCGCTTCAAGCCGAATAACTGGACAACACATAGCTGAGATTCGAAGCGCTGTCAGATCCTTGATGGGACTGGGCATAATGGAGGAGACGTCAAGCCAAGTGACGCTTCAATGCTCCATTGACGTGACAAAGTTTCCCATAATCACAAGCCTGATGCGCCTCTACATGATAGCATCAACAATGCATAAGGAAGCGATCGAGGCATTTCAGAGTTCAAACATAAAGGAAGCTGAGGAAACTTCCCAGAGAAGAACAGAAGCAGACATAATGTTCTACGCCATAACTAGGCTACTTTCAGTTGCTCAAGACGATCATATTCTGGCCGAGAATATTGGGATTGATGACCCGATGGATCTGCTGTGGTACAAGGTGGTAGCTCTCTGTCTAGAACGAATAGCAGGATGGTCAGAAAACATAGCTGAAGAAGTAATTGAGCTTGAGCCGGCACATGCAACTCTTGGAAAATAC
>JBGOZA010000062.1:0-6792 GCA_041480025.1 Bathyarchaeia archaeon
CGCGGATAGAGGCACTTCAAGGAATGTTGCAGAAACTTGGAATGAGCCCTGAAAGACTGAGAATAGCCTATGTCTCAGCGGCTGAAGGCTTGATATTCTCGAATCTGATCAAGGAAATGACACAACAAATGGAAGACCTTGGCCAAGACAAGATTGCGGCTGAGAACGCAAAGCTTAGGCCAGTGATTACGGGAATGCTTGCGCGAAAAGGACTGCTGTCAGCTACTGCTCCCACCATTACCTCATCCAAGTGATCTACTCATTTCCCCTACCATTTCTTAGGGATAATATTTTAAAGCGAACAAGCCATAGTTTTCTTAACTTTCTGGAGGCAAGGGTATTGGTAAAAGTCGGAGACTATGAACTAAAGGAAGGCCTATACTATGTTAAAGAGCACTTCTGGGCTAAAGTCGAAGGTGACACAGTTCGAACAGGACCCACAGACTACGGCCAAAAGGCATTGAGAGAAGTTGTATACGTGGAGCTGCCGACTGCTGGAAGTCAAGTGAAGCAAGGTGAAGCATATGGCACAATTGAATCCGTTAAAGCAGTTGTCGATTTGGTAGCACCCATAAGCGGCACAATAAAGACAGTCAATGAAACCCTTCGTGATAACCCCGAACCCATAAACAGCGACCCATATGGAGAGGGTTGGCTGATAACGATCTCTCCTACAAACCTTGACGCAGAACTCAAGACACTGATGGACTTCTCCGCAGCAAAAGCTTTCCAAGAGGAAATGACCAAGAAGGGATAGTTCAGACTAAGCTTTAGTCTATTTACTATACCTCTCCATTTTCTAGGAAACAACTTCCCACCTTAGTAACCAGCAATCATGATCCATTCTAGTTCAACGAACGGAATGTTGATTGAACAGACGATCATAGTATAGTAGTGAGACTGAGAAATGTCCGAAGTCACTGTAACAAAACTGACACTCCTAGAAGGATACAGATCGCTTGTTAGATTTGATGACGAAGATATCCCCGATCTTCTGGTAGATGAGCCTGAACCTATAGGCGAAGGTAGAGGTCCAAATGCAACTCAGTTGCTGTCAGCTGCGGTAGGGCATTGTCTGAATTCAACTTTGATATTCTGTCTGAACAAGGAAAGAGTGAAGGTCAAGAAATTGGAGACAACAGTCAGTCTCCGCACAGCTAGGAACGGCGAGAACAGGCTGAGAGTCAGTAGGATGGATGCTGAGATTTCTCTTGATGTCGATGAAGAAGATCGCGAACGAATCCGTCGATGTCTGGAAGTCTTTGAAAACTATTGTACCGTATCAGCAAGCGTAAGAAAAGGTATAGAGATCAACGTCAAGATCAGACAGAATGACGAAATCATACACATCGAGCCGTGAATTATTCTTAAGTGATGACTGTTAATTCAATCATCCACTGAGATGGTATGTTGAACGAGAAAGTAGGGGTCGCAGTCGCAGGACTTGGATTCGTTGGTGGACGAGCACACGTTCCTGCAGTCAGAAAAATCTCAAGTGCCAATCTCGTTGCAGTGATAGATATTTCCGAAGAACTGGCTAAACGTGAATCCGAGAAGAATGGCGTGAAGTACTATACTGATTTCGGTCAGGCTCTTGATGATCCTGATATTGAGGCAGTTATCATCGCAGTGCCAACACCTTTCCACTATCGGCTGGCATCTGACGCTCTAAGAAGCGGGAAACACGTTCTCCTGGAGATTCCTATGGCATCAACAATTGATGAGGCAAAACAACTGAGAGATCAAGCCAAGGACGCTGATCTAATACTGATGCCGGATCTCAACTTCCACTTTGCACCAATCTATGTGAAAGTCAAGGAACTTATTGAGAAGAACCGTGTCTGCCAGCCTATCTCAGCTACATTTGTAGAGCATATCGCAGCCAAAGACCTCACTGCTCAATGGCCACCCGGATCTTGGGCTTGGGATTCCAAGAAATCTGGCGGACTACCCAACTACACTTTGTCATTCTGGTCCATAGACCTAGTCAGATGGTTACTAGGCGAAATTGAAGATGTGAAATGGATGTCTAACTACACTCTGCTGGATGGTTTTGGAGGAGTCACCGGGTACAATACTGTGGGCATTCTAAGATTTTCAAGTGGGGCAGTAGGCAACCTGCACTACAGTTCTACCGTTGTAAGCGGAGAGGGGTCAAGCCGTCTAGAGATTATTGGCAGCAACACTAAGGCATTGCGGACTGTTTGGAATAATTCACTAACCTTGACTGGAGAAAATGATGAAAAGGAGCTATGGCAATTTGACGAGAAAGGAACTAGGGCTTGGGGTCACCGACAGATAGATGAACACTTTGTAGAATGCGTTTTGAAGCGGCAGAAGCCATCTGTTACACCTGATGACGCCATAGAAGTGCAACGTGTAGCAAAGCAGATGGTTAACTAGATCAGCTCTGTCAGATGCGAATATGCGCGAATCCTATGAAACCTACTCCACAAATAGAATAATCTTCGCTAAAGAACATCCATAAATTCTAAGTCCTGAGAATACTGCATTGACTCTGTGGACAAGACTAAAGCAGGCACCTCTCGAATTGACAGAATCAACGAAGAGGTCCAGCAAATTCTGGATGAAGCAGAAGCAGTAGCAAGATGGAACAAGAGACCATTCTATATCGTATAACCTATCCAAACCCTAGCATTTGA
This sequence comes from Bathyarchaeia archaeon, assembly GCA_041480025.1. Taxonomy (GTDB): domain Archaea; phylum Thermoproteota; class Bathyarchaeia; order RBG-16-48-13; genus JBGOZA01. The sequence goes on from JBGOZA010000062.1 coordinate 2,664, forward strand.
TACGGTTCAAGAGAAACATTTTTCGACTAAAAGACTATAATAGGCCGTTACGGAACCTTCACTATAAGGTTGAACGATTTGCCAGACCCGGAACCGAACCAGACATTGGACTGTCTAGGTCTCTTCTGTCCAATTCCAGTATTTCAGACTCGTCAAGCACTTGACAAATTGGCAAAAGGCGAGATTCTTGAAGTATTGGTAGATGATCCCGCAGCTGAAGGAGACATTCCAAGTTTAGCAAAACGACTCAACGTAAAGATCTTGAAAATGGACAAAGATGCGGATAGGATTCGCTTTCTCCTCGAGAAATAGCAAGCATCACACAGACTAAGCTCAGCGCGCGCGGTTTTCTGGGGTTAAGTTTCAGCTCTATCTTTCCTGATCCATCAGTGAAGCAGAGTCTAGATAAACAACGTCACATCAGCACCAGAAGCAATATCTAGCATCTGAGCAGCGCCAGCAAGCTTGTCAACCTCAGGTATCAGCTCTTCTTTCTTAATATTGAACATACTCATTGAGGGTGTGCAGGCGTATATTGTTAGCCGTCCTGAAGCCTTCATCTGCTTCAACATCTGATAGGGAGTTGGATACTTCATTTCCTCAAGTCTTTTCCTCAGTCCCTCCTCCAGATCCTTGTTTGTGCTGTCGAGTCGTGCTTTCTCCATCTCGCCTATTCGTAGCATTCTCAGTCCCCAGAACGTGAAATAGAGGTGGGCCTCCCAATCCATGGCAACAGCTGCTGAACTCATAATGAAGGCGCAATACAGTTTGTCTAAAGTTCCACTTTCGACGATGATGGTGAGTTTCTTAGGTACAGATTTCTCCAAAAGCTGTCACTACTTAAAATGAAGCAAACTCCTGGATATATTCTTATCAGAATTGACCAACACCGCCAAATGGTGAATAAGCTAATTACATAGTATAAAATTCAGTCTTTCATATGAGTCTCAAAGACCGCAGAGAAAAGAGAAAACTCTCAGAGACTCCCGAGCCTGATCGGTCAACCAAAGCAAAAGCTAAGGAAGAAATATACCTGATTCACATGCATGATGCTTCTCATCTTCACTGGGATCTGCGGCTAGAAATGAAAGGCGTTCTGAAGAGCTGGGCAATTCCAAAAGAACCTCCTACTGAAGCCGGGATCAAGAGACTGGCTGTACAGGTTGAGGACCATCCTATTGAGTACGCAGAGTTCAGCGGCACTATACCCGAGGGTCAATACGGTGCTGGAACAGTTGAAATATGGGATAAGGGGAGCTACATCCCAGTCTCAATAGCTGAGGACAAACTCGTCGTGAATATTAACGGAGAGAGACTGAAAGGCAAATATGTCCTCGTGAAAACAAAACTCGGAAAAGGAAACAACTGGATATTCTTCAAAATGAAGTGACTTTCCAGAACAGGTCATAGCGTAGAGCCAACTTTATATTAAGAGTCTGAGATGCAGGTTACACTTCTATTCAAGGAGAAAAATATCAATGAAACAAGAGGAGCACCAGGGAAAGTCAAATCGAGGCGTCTTGGGCTCCTTGACACTTTCGCATCTCTCACAACACTTCTACAATGGAGCACCGATACTATTCCAGAACGTCAGAGAAGACTTGGGTCTCAGCTATTTTGACATCGGGTTAGTCAATAGTGCATCCAACATTCTTGGGGGTTTTCTCCAAATTGCTTACAGCCTTGCGGCCAGACGTTACAAACGCAGAATTCTCCTCGGCGGGGCAAATCTCGCAATGTCTCTTGGCTGTCTCATGATGGGCTTGGCCAACGGTTTCCTTTCACTTTTCACTGGAAACGTAGTTGCAGGCGCTGGGCAAGCGGGTATGCACCCTATGGGAACATCGATAATAGCTGATAAATTTGATAGAAAAAAAGTGGCAGGAGCGCTATCACTCTTTTATGGTTTGGGCTACATAGGCAACATTATTAGTCCAATCCTATTGAGCGTGATTGGGGGAGCAATACAGCCGCAGGGATGGAGATTCTCATTCTACGTTCTGGCACTCGTACCATCCATAACAGGATTGATAGTCATCCTGTATCTCAGAGGCGAGCCTGCAGGCGACAAAATCGAATTGAAAGCTACTCAAGAAAGTTTCCTGGATTCTATGAAATCCGCCCTCAAAATAAGAAGTGCAGTCTATGTTCTTGCAGCACAGAGTTTCATAGCAGGTGGAACAAATCTAGTTATTGTGACGACTTGGGTTCCCCTGTTCCTGAGAGATCCCTCAAAGGGGCTTGGCCTTGACCTTTTCCAAACAGGTCTGATAAGTGCTCTTTCAACTGGTGGAGGAGTTATCGGAACTATTCTCATTGGACACATAGCTGACAGAATAGGACAATTAAAGGCAGCAATCGCAAGCACAGCTGGCACGGTCATCCTCGTCTACCTGATGAGTTACTACACATCATTTACTCCAATAATCATACCTCATCTTTTTTTCCTAGGCGTGACAACGTTCTCGATTGGAAGTCTCCTGCAAGCGCACATAACGATTGTTTCTACCCCATCTCAAAGAGAAGCGTTGTTAGGTCTATTCTTTACCTTTGGCTTTGGAATAAGCTCTGTTTGGTCTGCGCTGCTAGGAGGCCTTATTGATATCTATAGTTTCAACGCAGCGTGGATTGGAATGTCTTCATTAGGCGTCATCGCACTCCTAATGTTGATAGGGGCCTACAGAAATACGGGTCCCCTAACTCAAGAACCTTTGAGGACTGAATAATCCAACCCAGAAATCGTTAAGAAGAGAAAATCCAACATCTTGAGGGGGTTACGCAATGGATTTCACTGATGTCGTAAGATCAAGACGCAGTATCAGAAAATATCAGTTAAAGAAAGTCTCTGATGAAAAGCTTGCAAATATTATTGAGGCAGCTCGTCTAGCACCGTCAGGTTCCAATCGCCAAGCATGGAAATTCATAGTCGTCAGAGACACGGACAAGAAGAATCGTCTCGCAGAACTCTGCGGAAAACAGCTTTGGATAGCAGATGCAGATATAGTGATTGTTTGTTGTTGGCTACCTATCGCTGGTGCTGATGAAACACGACTGAGGAGAGATGTCACAATAGCCACTGAACATATTGTTCTTGCTGCAGTTAATGAAGGTCTAAGCACATGCTGGATCGGTTCATTCGACACAAACGCCGTCAAGTCTCTCTTAGCGATACCTCAAGAAGTCGGGATAAATACAATGGTAGTCCTGGGCTATCCTGATGCGCTTCCCAGAGAAAGAACTTACAAGAAAACTAACGAAGTAGTCTGCTATGACCATTGGGAAAACTCACAGAAGTGAGAGAATAACAAGAGCGCGCGCCTATTTGAAGAGGAACATAGCTCCTCAGCGCGCAAAAGCACACATTGGGGAAAGATTGGCTAGGTAATTCCCGCATTAGTCAATGTGTTCCTGATAGTCTTTCCAGTGTTCTGTGCCCAGGAGCTAATAGTTCCAGTGTCACTTCCTATACAGAAATCTCTGCACCCCAGATCTATCCATTTCTGCATCTCATCAACCGTGCATTCTGCTCTTATTCGGATTCCCTTCCTCTTCGCAGCTTGGTAGCTTCTCTCCATTGCGTCTGATATCTGAGGATTCTTGTATCCTTCTCCAGCGTGGCCAATTGAGATCGAGTAGTCAGCTGGGCCAAATTGCACCATATCGATTCCAGGTATTGCCAGCACCTCTTCAATATCATCGGCCAATGATTTGTTCTCAATCATGATTGCGATCACGATTTCATCGACGTATCTGACATATTCAGCAAGACTTGTCCTCTGGCCTCTTACCTGTCCGTAGCCAGTGACTCTCCCCATCTGATAGCCATTGATGCCGCCTTGAGGAATCAGTTTGACGGATTGAACACTTTTTTCCACATCTTCAACAGTTCGACAGTCCGCGAAGAGCATGGCTGTGAAACCTGCTTGAATTGCTCTTGAAGCTATGAACGTGCGAGGCTCCTGATCTATCTTTATCATGGAATCCATTCCTGTCAGTTCACAGGCTCGTGCCAGATTCTCCAAATCATGAAGTGTATAGGGACCATATTGGCCTGTGAACTCTGCATAGTCGAATTGCTGTGAGTTGCCGACTATCTCCACCAAGTTTGCCCAAGTACACGAGTAATGAG
>JBGOZA010000063.1:0-6790 GCA_041480025.1 Bathyarchaeia archaeon
ACTGAAAAGAGCCCATGCTTTTCTATTTTGGATTTACCAGTTTTCTGCCCAGATCATAGGCTTTCTGCAGTAGTTTTCCGTTGGCTTGAATATCTCCAGCCTTGTCCGCGCTGCCATAGACCGTTCCCACAAGATTGGCTTTGACATAAGCAAATATGTCCTGGAAAGAGCGTAACGCATTGATCCCGCCTGAGGCGAAAACGTCCTCGTCGCCGTAAGTTAGGATCACTCCAACGTCCTTGCCTGTAAATGCCCAGTAGCCTTTGCCTTGTATCGCATATGCTCGATCGATGAGCAGTTTCATCTGCGCTGATATGTTGAACCAATAGACTGGGGTCGCGAATATGATTCCATTTGCTTCTCTGATTTTTTGATACAATGGCTGCATATCGTCCTTGATGACGCATCCAGCCTCTGGTTTGACTATACATGAATCACACGCGTTACATGGGGCGATCTTTAGATTGCCTATTCTTACTACGTCCGCTTCGCCACCTTCGGCCTTGACTCCCTCTGCTGCTTTTGAAGCCAGAATGGTACTATTGCCATTATTGCGCGGGCTCGCTGCAAAAATCAAAACTCGTTTAGGACGCACAGGTGTCATGTTAAAATCTCATGTTTGCGGAATATTTCAGTTTTGTGTCAAAACGGTCAACAACAAAGGCTCTCACATTCTCTCACTGATGCTACAGGCGCTGCGCGCGACAAGCAATCATAAACATGATGAACAACACGAAATGACCAATGCAGGAAAATGGGAAGAACTAATTGCATATCTGACGGAGTTGCGCTCTTTACCGTAGCGCGAGCTGAGTGAAATTCAATGCCTAGGACCACTGGGAAAGCAAAGAAGCAGCTGGAGCAGCAACTTGCGGAACAAAAAGAACTCCTACAGGAAATAACGACTAAACGAAAAAACAATGATAACTCTCTTCGTTTTGGCCAGACCTGCGTATCAGCTAGTGGCATTGCTGAACAATACTTCTGTGAAAAGAAAGTTGAGATGGAGTTCATTCATGGCAAGGTTGAGACAGAGTCAAAGCAGCTTGGGACCGAAGGCCATGAAGAATTGCTGATTGACACTGTGGAGGTGGGGAGAGAGGAGATTCTCAAGCGAATATGGTCGGGGGAATCCATAGTTGTTCATGAGATGCTCCTCCTTTCAAAGAACAAAGACCTAATCATAGTCGGAAGACCTGACGCTGTAATCTTCTCCAAGACAATACCGCTCATACTATTTGAGTATAAGTTCAGTCGCTCACAAACCCCGTACAACAGTTACCATGTTCAGGCCAGGGTCTATGGCAAGATACTTGAGGGCATGGGATTTGACACAAGTAGACTCCATTATGCCTTGGCAGTTGTTCCTCCCTCTCTAAGAGATGACCAAGCTCTTTTTCAGAGGATTCTGAAGGCCTCTGTCAAGAATGGGCCTAAAGAGGCTAGATTAGAGGTTGAGGGAACAAGCGTTCACATTCATCCCTACTGCTCAGAGGACGCTGACAGAGACATTAACTGGGCACTGGGTTTCTGGGTAGGAGACAGAGATGCCATACCAACAATGAACCAGAACAAATGTCAAAGCTGCGAGTACAAAGAGAATTGTCATTTCTGATGCATCTTAGCGCGCGCTACGTATATTTCCCCATAGCTGAGTAGAAGACAAGCACGCTAGACGTGGATGATGAGACCTTTGCCCAAAGATACCATGCAGAGAATAGCCTTCGCTGATTTTCATTTGCACAGCAGGTATAGTCGAGCAACGAGCGAAAACATGGACATTCCAACTATAGTCTCTAATGCGAGACTCAAGGGACTTGGAATACTTGGAACCGGAGACTTCACCCACCCGGATTGGATGGAACATTTGAAGTCGCATCTTGTACAGATCGATGACACCGGCCTCTACATAACCAAGAGTGAACCAGAGATCTACTTTCTTGCCACAGCAGAAGTGTGCACAATATTCCGGTTCGAAGAAAAGACACGCAAGATTCACCACCTCATCTTGTCACCATCACTAGATGTTGCAGAACAAGTCTCTGACAGATTGGCCACGTTCGGAGATCTCGAAGAAGATGGAAGGCCAATCCTCAAGATGTCTGCGCCAGAACTTGTGGAAACTGTTGTGGAAACATCCAAAGACAACATTGTTATTCCAGCACATGCCTGGACACCATGGTTCAGCCTCTTCGGATCAATCAATGGTTTCGACAGTTTGAATGACTGCTATCAAGATGAAACTCAACATATTTCTGCTCTGGAAACTGGGCTGTCAAGCGACCCGCCTATGAACTGGAGATTAAGTGCACTGGATAATCTGGTTCTGATTTCTAACAGTGATGCTCATTCACCATATCCTTACCGTATCGGAAGAGAAGCCAATGCACTCAGCCTTGAGGAAACCACATATGGCTGTGTCATGGATGCTATTCGAAGACAGGGAAATAGTCATCTCGTCTTCACAGTGGAGACTGAACCTGCCTACGGCAAATATCACTGGAGCGGCCACAGGAACTGCGATTTCTCGGTCTCAGCTGAACAATCCAGGCGTCTTAAAGGAATATGTCCTGTCTGCCATAAACCCTTGACACGTGGTGTCGAAGAACGTGTAGATTCTCTATCTGACAGAAAAAGAGGCTTCAGACCACAACGAGCCGTCAATTTCAGACATCTTCTTCCGCTTCAGGAAATCATAGCTCAAGTAGTAGGAGTCAGCTCAGGAGCTTCTACATCAGTATGGAATATCTACAAAGACTTGATAGCGCATTTTGGAAATGAGTACAAGCTTCTCCTAGAAGTGCCAGAGAAAGAAATAGCGGATGCGACTAATATGAGGATAGCACAAGCTATTCTGAAAGTGAGAAATGATGAAGCAGTAGTCATTCCAGGCTATGATGGAGTCTACGGTGTTCTCGACTTGAGTGCTACAAAGGCTAAGGACGTTGATCAAAGCTCCAATAGCAACAGAAGTCAGGCTCAGCTAACGGATTTCATGCCATCCAAGAGAGCCTTTCCAGAAACGTAATCTTTTAAAGGAATTCCATGAATCTCAACTAAACTCCTTCAAAGCGTTCACAGATATTTCAGAGAGTGGTCCTGTGACAGAATCCTCAACAAGAATACAAGAAAAACGTTATCATGTTGATCCAGAATTCAAAAACGAACTTCTCTCAATGCCAGGTGGCGAAAGCTTCAAACTTTGTTATCAATGCGGAACATGCACAGCCACATGTCCTATAGCACTACTGACAGACTCGTTCAGACCAAACAAGTTGATGCATATGGCGAAACTGGGCATCAAGGATGTCATAAAGGAAGATACTGTCTGGCTTTGCACTGTCTGCTACAACTGCGTTGAGAAATGCCCACAAGGAGTTGAAATAGCCGACGTCATAAGAGTCCTCAAGAACAGGGCGGCTTTGGAAGGATTTGTACCCTCCTACTTCAAGACTCTATCAGACACGATCCTGACGACAGGATTTGCATATGTCTTCCCAGCATCTAGACTGACTATGCGAGAGACACGGGGACTTCCAGTTCTCCCCAAGTCCAGCCTTGAAGACTTGAGAAAGCTAGCCGAGGTTTCGCATCTGAAAGAAAGCCTGGGAAAGGAATAGAAGAATGGGAGACCAGAAATTTGCCTTCTTCCTTGGATGCATGATTCCATTCAGAGAAGCAAGCTACGAGGTTTCAGCCAGAAAAGTGGCTAGCACTCTTGGAATCGAACTTCAAGAAATGCCAGACGCCAACTGTTGCGGGTTACCACTCGACCCGGCAAACCATGAAATGTCCTTTCTCCTAGCAGCGCGTAATCTATGCATAGCTGAGAAGATGGGATTAAAAATCATGACTTTGTGCAACGGATGCACTGGTTACTTGAAGAAGGCGGACAAGAAACTTAAGGATTCACGAGAACTAAGAAAAGAAGTAAACGCGAAACTCAGCGCAATAGGTATGGAATATCAGGGCAAGACAGAAGTCAAGCATATTGCCAATGTCCTGACTGAAGATATTGGTCTAGAGAAACTCAAGACATATGTGAAGAAACCTCTAGATGGAGTAAATGTCGCACCCTATGCGGGATGCCACATATTTCGCCCATCCAAGATCATGGGAGTCCCAGATCCTCTTAACCCTCAAATCCTTAATGATTTGATAGAAGTAACTGGCGCAAAACCTGTTGAATACGTTGATCAATTTCAGTGCTGCGGCGCATCAGAAGGAAGCATCGACAACAAGATACCTCTGCACCTAGCAAGAGTGAAACTCAACAACGCGAAAGCTGCAGGAGCTGACATAATGACCACCCTCTGCCCAACATGTCATCAGACACTGGATGGAAACCAGCCACTCATAGAAAGAACTTTTCAAGAACGCTATGGGTTGCCTGTACTCCACTATACACAGCTTCTGGGCATTGCCATGGGATATAAGTCTGAAGAGCTGGCGTTAAATGAGCTGAGGATAAAGTCTCAGAAAATGATGGAAATAGCAGAAACCTAACTCACTTCTCTTCAAGAACCCGTAACCCATTCAGCGTCCAAAGAGAGCATCATTGCACCCCGTTTATTAGTCGGTCCGAGCCTATTCTTCAGACGGGATTATCATTGAACTATGAGCATCTATGGAAAGAGCTTGAGGCCCTCGTCATAGATATGCGTTCTAAAGGAAAGGAAATACCTCCCGAAGTAGTTGAAGACCTGAAATCCGCCAAGACTCTTATGACAATTCAGCGAGTTGACTCATCATCACCGATAACGGATGACGTGGAAGACTATCTAAGAAGAACCGAAGCAGCACTCCTGCCAAATGCTGAAAACGACTTTGGAAAAGAGTACTCAAATCACTGGCTTCAAAGAATTCAAGAAGCCAAGGCAAAAGGTCTAACAGAGACAGTAAGAACACAGGTTGGTCTAGTGACAGGAATCCCTAGAGACAAAGAGTGGGTCAGAGTCAGAGTCACTGAACTAATAGATATGGCTGAACTCAAATCAATGACAAATAGTCTGGGACTTTCCTTCAGAGAAGAAGCAAATGACACAGCGATAGTCTTCGGACAACATGAGAACGTCAAAGCATTTCTACGAGAATTGACCGCTAAAGTCAAAAAGAAATAGAGATGAAGTGAAAGGTTCTATTCTTTCGCTTCCTTCTGACCTTTGGCAGCTTCAGTGAGTCTCTTTACAGACTCAAATCTTGCTTTCTGAGCCAGAATATCACGAGTTGTCTTCTCCAGGGCTTCTTCGGGACACCATTCTACACATTTCGGAGACCCGTTGCATAAGTCGCACATAGCCACTACCTTCTTGACTGGGTCAAGAGTTATGGCGCCGAAATCACAGGCTTCAATACACCAACCGCAGCCATTGCATTTGTCTGCATTGACCAGTATCACGCCGTTTTCTTCTGACTGTGCAAGAGCCTTGCGGGGACATGCCGCAACACATGGAGCGTCCTCACATAGACGACATGTCATACTGGCATTGGTGACTGGGTAAATCCTGACGACCCTAATACGGGATTTTGTTGGATTGAAAGTCTTCTCTTTCTCAAAGGAGCATACATATTCGCATATTCTACAGCCAACACATTTGTCTGGATCAACAGTAACAAACTCATGTCTAGCAACCATTCATATCAACCTCCTTCAGCCTCTCTTACTCTTCAGGAGGCCATCATATTCCAACAGTCCAACTTCCTTCAGTTTCTCCGCTTTAGGAATGCCGCTCGGAGTCCATCCTCGTGCCTCATAGTAGCCGTCCAGAAGAATATCTAGATCTTCCTGTGTGACTCTTGCACCTTTTGCTACTCCGCTGGGGATAGGATCATTCATTATTCTCGGCGGCACATTATCATCTGCTCTGGTTAACCCTTCGCGAATGTTGTATATTCTTCCCATCTGGTTGATTCGATCTGCGGCAAGTTGGAGGTCTGCAGAGCTGCATGAGATTCCAGTAACAAGGGAGTAGAGTTTTGCTATGTCATCATAGCCTTTCCAGATGCCTCGGCTGAACTTGCAGAGAATGATGGAGTCAAATATTGCGTAGAGGTCCTCAGCGTCAGCTACAAGCTTACCGCGAGTCTTGTCAGCTTTGAATCTGTCCACTTTTCCATCCAAGTCCGGACCGTAGGCGCCGTGTCTCTGATGGTCAGCACCTCTCCTAGATACAGCATAACCCAAGGCAGCCGTCTTTAGACCTCGTATGTCATATCCAGTGAGTTCGACTCCTTTGATATGACATGCTAGAGCCTCAGACCCTTTGCCAATCTTCTGTGAAGCAATCTTTACACCATCTGCAAGTGCAGCTCCAATATCCTGCCTGAAGGCAATCTTCGAAATCATTTCGACCATTGCTTCAGCGTTTCCAAATCTGAGGTCAAGTCCACCTGTGTCATTAGTGTCAATGATTCCTTTTTCGTAGCAGTCCATCGCGAACGCAATAACCATTCCAGTGCTTATGGCATCAACACCATACATATTGCAGAGTTCAACTGACTTTATGATTGCGTCAAGACGGTTGACTCCACAACATGATCCGAAAGCCATTGTTGGTTCGTATTCTACACGAGCTGTAGCGCCTTTGAAGACGCCTTCTGGAACAGATGCAATGTGCTCACACCTCATAGCACATGCGGTGCAAGCTTCAATTTTCACAACATAGTGCTCATTCAGATATTCTCCACTAATCTTATCAGCACCCTCAAAGGTGGACTCGCGGAAGTTACGGGTTGGCAGTGCACCTTGTTTGTTCATAGAAAGGATGTTTGCAGGCGTACCGAGAGTCCT